>CAZSIK010000173.1:3777-5509 GCA_964606515.1 uncultured Prolixibacteraceae bacterium | reverse complement strand
GGCAGGATAAACGAAGCTTCGACATCCGATTTGACATCGATTCGTTTGTAGCGCACCAGCTTATGGGCATCGGAGGCCACAAAGGTTGCTTCTTCGGGGGTGATGGCCACATAGATGCCATTCATTACGGGGCGCAATTCGTCGTCGGCGGTAGCAAAAATAGTTTTGTTAATCCCCGATGATAGAGCATCATGGCCCATGGTTACCGAGGTGGTTTTTTCAGAATTGATGGTAGGAAGCACAGGGAAGTCTTCGCCATTTTGCCCAACAATGCTGTATTTGCCGTTCTCCGAGAAAATGTCGATTGAAAAGGTGACCGGGTTTACCTGGAAGGTAAGGGGTTGTTCCGGGAACTCTTTCAAGGTGTCGATCAATAGTTTGGCAGGGATGGCTATCTGGCCCAAACCTTCGGTGTTTTCAAGCTGCATCCAGGTAACCAGCGTGGTTTCAAGATCAGAGGCGGTTATGGTAACCTTTTGGTTTTCCATATCGAATAAGAAATTATCGAGTATGGGCATGGTACTTTTAGAACTGATCACCCTACTGATTGAAGTCAGGTGATTAAGCAATTCGGTACTGGAAACTACAAATTTCATATCTTATCTCTTCATTTTAAGTTATTCTGACAAAAAGTCCCAAGCTGTTTTGGGCACAATCAAAAGTATAGGTTTTTTTCTTTTCTATTCGTTTAACTGCAATAAAAATAGATAATTTCATCTACATTAAGGGTGTTTTTTATTTTTTTGGTTTGGAATATTTCCGTATTCTTATTGCCTGCAAGATAATGCCTGAAATAAGTATCAAGAAAATCGGAACCACAATATTGATCAAAATAATCAAATTCTTGTTTTCCCTGAGCACGACCTTGTCGAGCATCCTAATTTGAACCACCCGTGTGCGTAACTCCATAATTCCGTCCTGGTCGGTCAGATAAGAGATGCAGTTCATTAGAAAATCTTTGTTGCCGAATGTTTGTTGTGAGTATGGGTCGAAGCCTAAAGCCTGAATGCTGGCTTTTTCTCCCTGAAACCGCACCTTGTTTTTGATCACGTTGCCGGCGGCAATCAGCACCATTTTGTTGTTATGGATTGTTGTTTTCAGCTCGTGTGTGGGGAGGCCCAGGTTTTCGGTAAGCCGGTTTCTGAAAAGCGATTCAAATTCTCCTTCCGCCACTACTCCAATAGGTAAGTAGGATTGGGAAAACAATTTCCTGTCGGGAGGCATAGTTGCTGAACGTAAACTGGCCTCAACAGGTGTATTTACGATACGGGCAAATGCCGAAGTGGTGAGTACGGCTGTCGTTTTTATCTTATTGGGTTCGCCAACGGCCTCGACCATCGAGGGGAATTCGGTGAGCACATGGCTCAGGTTGCGGCTTAAAGGGTGATCGGTTGAGGGTTGGGCCAACGGGGCAAAATAAAATGGTGCGGGGACCCATTGGGTTGCCTGACCTGCCGGAGCGGTATTGACCGGGTACTGGGCACAAACTACATCCTGAAGCAACACCGGACTTAACCTTGTCCCATACTTGAAAAGCAAGTCGGTAAGGTTAAGGTCGCGTCCAAAGGCAATGGTGCTAAGTCCCCTCGAAAGTGAATCGATGCTGCAAAAAACCGGATCGATGCACCACATCAGTTTTCCTCCATTCATGAAAAATTGATCGATAAACAACTTGTCGGCGGAGCTGAATGGTTCTTTTGGATCGGCAACAATCAGTAATTTGGCTTCCTTC
>CAZSIK010000173.1:0-3767 GCA_964606515.1 uncultured Prolixibacteraceae bacterium | reverse complement strand
CTCGCCTGATAATTCTTCAGCATAAAGATCGACCAATTGATAGTGTTCTGAAAGATGGTGCCTCAAATCGCCGGTTTCTAGTGAAGAAGCTTCGCCATGCCCTTGCAAAAAGGCAATTTTTTGTTTTTTCTCAGGGAAAAGCATTTTAAGTGCATTCGCGAACTCGTATTCAAGAAGTTCAATGCTTTGCTTGATATTATCTTCATGTGTAAGCAAGGGATTCCTCTTCAACAAGTCGATGCCAACACTTTTATTGCCATATTGTACCAAAACCCCCGGGAAAATTTGTTTGACCGAAAGGCCTTCGTTGGTTTTGTGGTTGAAGTTTACCGGCTGTATCCCTTTGTACGAAAGCTGGGCAATGAATTCTTCCTTTTTTTCGCTTGGTAAAATGGAACTGACATCGAACGACTGGTGAAATATCCTTTTTGGGGCAAAAGCATCGAGTTCTTCAATTTTATCGACAATGGCTTCCCTGAACCCATTCATTTCGGGAGGGAGCTCACCATTGAGGTAGATTTCGACATACAGGATGTTGTTTTGCTGTTGTAGTAGTTTTTTCGTGGCTTGTGTCAGGGAAAAACGTTTGTCTTTCGTGAGGTCGAACCTGAAAAATCGTTGGTTTACAAGCCAAAAGGAAAGGAGGATCAGACAAAGAACAGGAAGGTTTTTCTTAAACGACCAGTTGTTTTTTCCGGGGGAAATGCTTTTCAAGGTCAGAAAAAGAAAAACCAGGCTTAGCGAAAGATAGTAAGCCAGGTCGCGCGAGTCGATTACCCCCCTGCTAATGGAACGATAATGCTCTTGGATTCCCAGGTTCAGCAACAACGATTGCCATTTGAAAGGAAGGATGGCCGAGGAAGCGAAATCGAAACCGAGGAAAAAAACAAAAGAAACGAAAACCGCGATGAGGAAGGAAACTACTTGGTTCGAGGCGAGTGAGGATGCCCAAAGCCCAATGGCTGTATATGCCGATGCCAGAAGGAATAAGCCAGCATACGAGCCCCATGTGGCCCCGGCATCGATATTCCCGATGGGATTCCCCAGTTTGTAAACGCTGAGCCAGTAAATGAGTGTGGGGACAAGGGAAAAGAAAACCAATACCATTGAAGCCAGGTATTTTGTTAAAATAATTCTCGCGAGGCTTATGGGTTTGGTTATTAGTAACTCGATGGTGCCGGTGCGTTTTTCTTCGGCAAGCATTCGCATGGTGATGGCAGGGATCAGGAACAGGTAGACCCAGGGTGCCAGGTTGAACAAGCCATCAAGACTGGCCTTTTTTCCTTCGGGAATGTTGAAGTTCCCGGGGATGACCCATAAGAAAAGCCCGGTTACCAAGAGAAACAAAACGATAACCAGGTAACCGGTAAGTGAACCAAAAAAGGTGCGAAGTTCTTTTTGAAGCAAGCTGTTCATGATTTATTCCGGTTTTTAAGGTATTCAACCATCGAAGCCGCTGCCATTGAAGCCGCGCCCTTCGTGCAAAGCTTTGATTCGATCTCGTGGTATTTACCCAGCATCTGATTACGGTATTCGCTATGGTTCATGATTATTTCCAACTCGCTTTTGAAATTCAGGCTGGTAACCTGACTTTGGAAAAATTCTTTAACGACTTCTTTTTCAGCAATCAGGTTGACCAAGGAGAAGTAGTTGGTTTTGAGTATCCAAGGTTTTATTTTTTCCATAAGCCAACCGGGCGCCATTTTGTAACACACCATTTGGGGCACCTTGAACAAGGCCGTTTCGAGGGTGGCTGTTCCCGAGGCAGTTATGGCCGCGCTGCTGATGCTCAACAACCGGTAGGTTTGCCCGTACAACACCTTGATCCCCATGTTGTGGGCAGGTTCATACACCTTAGGATCAAGCCCTTCGAAGCCTGCAACGATGAACTGATAAGCGGGAAAATACCGGCTGGTTTCGAGCATGGGTTTCAGCAAACCGCTTACCTCGTGCTGGCGGCTGCCCGGCAAAAGTGCAATAACCGGACGCAGATCGATACAGTGTTCTTCTTTGAACCCATCCTTATCGATCGAGGTAGACTGATAACGCTTTATTTTTTCATACAAGGGGTTTCCTACATATTCAATCTGATAGTCATGGCTTTGATAAAAGCCATTTTCGAAGGGCAGGATGGAGTACATTTTATCGACATATTTTTTTACGATTCTGACCCTACGGGTATTCCAGGCCCAAATTTTCGGTGAAATATAATAGGCAGTTTTAAAACCATGAGTTTTGGAAAATTCAGCCATCCTAAGATTGAAACCCGGGTAATCGATTAAAATGACCAGGTCGGGATTAAACTTAAGGAGGGTTCTCTTGCTGGTGTTTAAATTTCTTTTAATCGCTCTAAGGTTCATCAACACAGGCATAATTCCCATGAAGGCCAATTCGCGGTAGTGGATGTGCAGGATGCCCCCAACCGATTGCATCAAATCGCCCCCCAGGAACTCAAATTCGGCTTCACGATCGTGCAGCTTAAGTTCGTTCATCAATTCGGCCCCATGGAGGTCACCCGAAGCTTCGCCGGCAATTAAGTAATATTTCATCCTCAACGGTTAAAAATACGGTATCCCAACACCATGAACGCAAACGAGAAACACGACATTACCACGCCCCGTGCCGCTTTCATCCATTTTAACTGTAAAAATAAATAGAAAAGCGGGAGATCGGTCAAAACACAAAGGCTCATTACCTTGAACAGCAAACGGTATTCGTGCATGGCCAATAGGTAGGAAATGAATTCAATATCGTTGAATTTCAAAAGATAATATAAGTAGAAAATTAGAAGGGGAAGTACAAATCCTAAGGTAATCCCTATCCATAAACGGTCGTTGCTTTTGGTTTTAGTCATTGTTGAATTGCCATTTTTTTAAAGTCGACAAAAAATAATGGTCGGTCATATCGACCCTGATGGGAACGATTGATATTTTGTTTTCACTCAAAAAATGGTTGTCGGTATCTTCATGACCATTATCCATGTTTTCGTAATATCCTGTTATCCAGTAATAATCTTCATTGTGAGGGTCTTTTCTTTTGTCGAATTCCTCCACCCAGCGCCCATGTCCCTGCCTGCAAGCTTCAACTCCAGTAATGTTGCCTTTGGGTATGTTGACATTCAGGCAAGTACCTGGCGGCAAGCCTTCGTTTAGTACTTTTTCGATAAGCTTACTGATGAAAGGAACCCCTGCTGAAAAATCGGCATCGGGGTGGTAATCGCAAAGAGAAAAACCAATTGAAGGGATTTGATGGATGCACCCTTCGATGGCGGCTCCCATGGTGCCTGAATAGTGAACGCTTACCGATGAGTTGGCCCCATGGTTAATTCCAGATAGCACCAGGTCGGGATTAACATCGAGCAGTTTGTCGAAAGCAAGCTTGACACAATCGACTGGAGTACCGGTACAACAGTATAAACGGGCACCGTCGGAAGTTTTATACGGATTGAGCCTCAGGGGTTGGTCGACCGTGATGGCTTTCGACATTCCCGACCTTGAAGTGTGGGGCGCTACCACCAGTACCTCACCAAATTGCCGGGCAATTTCGGTCAGAACTTTCAAGCCTTTAGCCCTGATGCCATCGTCGTTGCTAATCAGTATTGTTTTTTTACCCATATCGTAATTGTTTTGAATGTTCAAAAATAGGAAATGTTGGGCGAAGCAACGAAATATTTCAGTTTTTAATCGAATGGCAAACGGAATTGAGGATCGGTTTTATGCAAGGGCATGTATCCATCGATTATTTTTTTTACCACGGGAGTACAACGG
>CAZSIK010000172.1:0-9134 GCA_964606515.1 uncultured Prolixibacteraceae bacterium | reverse complement strand
TACTTCGTTTATATTTGCTAGCATATAGTATTTGTAACGATCAGAAAGCTACTTTATGAAATCAAAAAATCTTTTCAGAAATTCAAAATGCTCCTCTAAACCAAACCGTTTTATTTTCCTTTTGATGCTCGCTTTACTGTTTTCGTGCACGATGAAACAAGAGGAATTACAACAAGCTAAAGTACCTGAATTACAGCCCTATTCTCCTCCGGTTGGATACGAGGAAGCATTTCAACGTGCCGATGCAATAATCAATCAACTCCCTATTGAAGAGCGCATTGAACTGATTGGCGGCCACAACATGTTTTTCATAAAAGGAGTAGAGCCATTCAACCTGCCTTGCTTATTTCTTTCTGATGCAACACAAGGAATTCATCTAAGAAAAGAACTCGATAGCCTGCTTGAAAAATCGGTTGCCATGCCTTGCCCCATCATGCTTGCATCGACTTGGAACAGAGAATTGGCCTACAAATATGCACAAAGTGTTGGCGAAGAATGCCGTGCCGGGGGAATCGCCGTTCTGCTTGGCCCGGGAATGAATATTTACAGGATTTCTCAAAATGGCCGTAACTTCGAATATTTTGGAGAAGATCCCTTTCTGGCAGCCCGTATGATCGAAAATTACGTGATAGGCCTGCAAAACACCGGCACCATGGCTACATTAAAGCACTTTCTGGCCAACAATACCGACTTCAGACGACGGATGTCGAATTCAGTTGTAGACGAACGCACCCTGCACGAAATATACCTGCCCGCGTTTAAAGCAGGGATCGATGCCGGGGCCATGGCAGTAATGACCTCGTATAACAAAGTAAACGGCGAATGGTCGGCTCAAAGCCCCTACGTGATCAATAAACTTCTCCGCACCGATTTAGGATTCAAATGGTTGGTTATGTCCGACTGGTGGTCAATCTGGGAACCGGAAAAAGCGTTTAAATCGGGGCTTGACCTCGATATGCCGGGACATGGTATTCCAGGCCTGGCCGACCTTGAAGCCGAAGGCAATGTGTATTTGAGGAGCACCGCGAAACTTTTGCTCTCGGAAGGGAAAATAAGCGAAGACGACATTAACCGCATGGCAAGAAATGTATTGATTAGCAGGATAGCCATGGGGCTCGATCAACGTCCAGCAAGAGATTCTTCACTCATTGACAAGCTCCCTGAACACGAAAAAATTGCCTTGCAAACTGCCCGAGAAGGCATCATACTATTGAAAAATGAAGAAGGCCTGCTCCCGGTTTTGGAGAAACATAAAAAAATACTGGCTACCGGAAAATTTATGACCGAGTGGGCCCGAGGAGGAGGATCGGCCGAAGTGAAAGGATACAATGTGATCGGCTTGTTAGATGCATTAAAGGCACAGTTCGGCAATCAGGTCGACTATCTTCCATCGCCCTCACCCGAGGAACTTAAAGCTTACGATATGGTTCTGATCAGTATTGGCACGCTCGACAGCGAAGGATGGGACAAAGCATTTGACTTGCCCACAGAAACAGATCAAATGATTATTAATTATGCCGCTTCAAACCCAAATATAATTGTGCTGGTTAATTCTGGTTCAGGAGTTAATATGACCTCGTGGGCACATTTGTGCAAAGCAATAATATACGGATGGTACCCTGGTCAGAACGGAAACCAGGCCATTGCAGAAGTACTTGCCGGGTCGGTGAATCCATCTGGTAAGCTACCTATAACCATCGAGAAGCATTTTGAAGATTCACCCGGTTACCCTTACATCCCAGAAGGAGAAACACTTTATTCAGGATGGGGATACGACATGAAAATGAAAATGCCCCAGTACAATATTGAGTACAAAGAAGGAGTGTTCGTGGGGTATCGTTGGTATGAATCAAAAAACATAGAACCCCTCTTTTGGTTTGGACATGGCTTGTCGTACACAACCTTCGAGTTTGGCAAAATCAAATTATCAACAACGAAGCTGAAAAAGGGAGAAAAGCTCTCGATTCAATTTACCTTACAAAACACCGGCACCACCAAAGGAGCCGAAGTAGCCCAGCTATACCTTCAAGATATGGAAGCTTCTGTGCCGCGCCCGGTAAAAGAACTTAAAAATTTCATCAAAGTGAACCTGAAGCCCGGCGAGAAAAAATTACTTACGCTTGAAGTTGATCAGGAAGATCTTTCATTTTTCGACATCGAATCTTCAAATTGGAAAGCCGAATTAGGGGTATTTAAGGTTATGGTTGGTCCGGCTTCCAATCAAATGGTACAAACTGCACTTTTCGAATTGGTTGATTAAACTGAACCAACAAATACAAAAATGAAAAGAGGTTGTCTAAAAAGGCAACCTCTTTTTTCATATTCGTAAAAGTGAATTATTTCTTGCCGCCTATTGGCAAAACGTTTTTTTGGTAAACCTCGTTTAATACTTGAGCCATTCCAAGGTATAATGCCGATATTCCACAAATAATCCCTACAACACCAGCGATACGGGTTAACGTCTCAATACCAGTAAAATCACCAATAGCCAACAATAAGAACAGAACAACTAATGAGCCAAAAACCACCTGGATGGCACGGTTCATTTTTAAGGTACCGACAAACATAAAAGCAGAAAATAATCCCCAAACAAGCAGGAACCAACCCATCGCCATCTTATCCGACTTAAAACCGGAAAATTGTTCACTACAGGGTAAAAGCCAAATAGCCACAAGGGTAAGCCAAAAAAAGCCATAAGCTGTAAAAGCCGTGGCCCCAAAGGTATTCTCTTTTTTAAACTCCTGAATTCCAGCAACGATCTGAGCAAACCCTCCCACGAAAATGCCCATTGAAATAATTGCAGTATTCAGGCTAAAAAAACCAGCATTGTGCAAGTTAAGCAGAATGGTGGTCAGACTAAAGCCTAAAAGCCCCAGAGGGGCAGGATTGGCTGTGCCAATCGAAACTGATTGCTGATTGCTCATGTGTTACATACGCTTTGATTGTTTGGCACGAAAGTACACCTTGCTTTGTGACGAAAAAAAAAACGGGGCATTGTACGGTTTCTTCAAACGAAATCTTAACATTTTGCAAAAAGAAATGCAAAAGACTTTGAAGATGCGGAACAAACAAAAACAAGAAGTCCCATTTTTTGATGAAACCCCTTGTTTTGTATTTGTTGGCAGACCTGGCTTCAATTAAAGTTCAAACTTATAACAATCAGGATCGCTCACCGAAGACCCTCTGATAAACTCGCCGTGCCCATGAACTAACTGACGGGTAATTTTATTAAATGCTTTGGCCGATTTCAGGAATACAGGCTCCTTGTTGGCATCAATCACTAACAAGTAGCTCATGATGATATGACCAGCCATTTCAACCAACCTGCGGGCATGGAAATCGATGTATTCGTTATCCTTGGTAGCGACCACCTTTTCAACGGCCTCATCGTATTCTTCAGTCAGACCAATTAAGATTCTTCTGAATTGCTCAAGTTCGGGTTTCAGTGGTAATTTTTCATATTCGCGAATCTGTGCAAGATACCCACCTGTAGTAACACCACGGATGGCCGCCACCACCTGTAATTGGGTAGTACCTTCATAGATGGAGGTAATGCGGGCATCCCGATAAATCCTTTCCACAGGATAATCTTTCATGAAGCCTGAACCACCATGAACCTGAATGGCGTCATAAGCATTTTGGTTGCAATATTCCGATGAAAGGCCTTTAACCAATGGAGTAAAGAAATCAGCCAATTTTTGGTAGTGCTTCATTTCTTCGCGCTCCTCCTTGCTCAAAGCCCGATGGTTGGAAACATGGTAATAAGTTTTATACACATCGACAAAGCGGGCTGTCTCGTAAAGTAAAGTCCTTGATGCGTCAAGCTTGGCTTTCATTACGGTAATCATCTCGTATACTGCAGGAAATTGGATGATCGGTTTTCCAAACTGCTCACGTTCTTTTGAATAAGCTAAAGCTTCGCGGTAAGCGGCTTCCGAAACACCAACCGATTGGGCTGCAATCCCCAGTCGGGCGCCATTCATCAGGGCCATTACATATTTGATCAATCCCATTCTGCGCTGGCCAACCAGTTCGGCAGGGGCATTCCTGAAAACAAGTTCACAGGTTGGAGAACCAATAATTCCCATCTTGTGTTCTATACGCCTTACAGTTACCCCTCCGTTCTTTTTATCGTGAATGAACATCGAAAGCCCACGGCCATCTTTGGTGCCCTCCTCCGAACGGGCCAATACCAGTGAGATATCTCCGTCGCCGTTGGTGATGAACCTTTTCACCCCGTTAAGGATCCAAACCCCTTTGGCTTCATCGAAAACAGCTTTCAGCTCAACAGCCTGTAGGTCGGAACCGGCATCGGGTTCGGTAAGGTCCATCGCCATAGTCTCCCCACTGCAAACCCTGGGCAGATATTTAGCCTGTTGTTGCTCATCGGCAAATTCGTGTATGGTTTCAGCACAATCCTGCAAGCCCCAGATATTAACAAAACCAGCATCGGCACGCGACACCAGGTCGGCAGCCATAATATAGGGGACGATGGGGAAATTAAGCCCGTTGTATTTGCGGGGAAGGGTAATTCCCATCAGACCTGCCTGTATAAGAGCTTCAAGGTTTTCCTGAGTCCCCCTTGCATATTTTACATGTCCATCGATTACTTCAGGCCCTTCGCTATCAATACTTTCAGCATTGGGTGCGATAATGTCGCCACAAAGTTCGCCGATAACTTCAAGTACCTGGTTATAACTGTCAACTGCATCTTCAAAATCGAGAGGAGCATAATCGAATTCCTCTTTTTGTTTGTAGTTGTCTTCTTTAAGTGCCACAATTTTCTCCATTAACGGATGGTTGAGGTGAAACTTGAGCGAAGGATTATCGTTATAATAGTTTGCCATAATTTATCTCTATTTACTGTTAGCTTTGTAATATTTAATCATTTTTGGGATTACCTCCATAACATCTCCAGTGATTACATAATCGGCAATTGAGTTGATAGGAGCTCCGGGATCATTATTTATGGCAATAATCTGGGCCGAATCTTCCATCCCTGCGCGATGTTGTATCTGCCCTGATATTCCGCAGGCGATATAGAGTTTTGGACGCACGGTAACTCCGGTTTGCCCTACCTGACGTTCATGTCCAGTAAAACCAGCATCGACTGCGGCACGCGAAGCAGCCACTTCACCTCCCAAAACTTCAGACAACTCGTACAAGGCATTGAAATTTTCCTTGCTACCCATGCCATAACCCCCAGAAACAATAACGGGAGCTGCACTAAGGTTGACTTTCTTTTTTTCGATGTGCCGTTCAATAATGGAAATGACAAAATCGGTATCTGAAACCATCGAAGCCACATCAATTTTTTTTACTACTCCTTTATACTTTTCAGATACAATTTCCTTTTTCATCACCCCTTCACGCACAGTTGCCATTTGAGGACGGCAATCGGGGTTAATGATCGTAGCAATAATATTTCCGCCAAAGGCCGGCCTGATTTGATAGAGCAGGTTTTTGTACATCCGTTCGGCTTTCTTATCTTCATGGTCGCCAATTTCAAGACTGGTACAATCGGCTGTAAGCCCGCTGAAAAGAGCTGATGAAACCCTTGGACCCAAATCGCGACCTATAGGAGTAGCCCCCATTAAGGCAATTTGAGGCTTCTCTTGTTCAAAAAGTTTGGTAATGATCGAAGTGTGTGGAAGTGTTGTGTAAGGGAAAAGCCTTGCATCATTGGCAACATGTACGACATCGACTCCATAAGGAAAAATTTGGCTTTCAATACCCCCAAGGTTGCTCCCGATGACCAGTGCTTCAAGCTGACATCCCAATTGGTTGGCAAGTGACCGGCCTTTTGTAAGCAATTCGAGGCTGACATCGGCAATTACATTTTCCTCGGCCATTTCACAATAGACAAATATGTTGTTCATTTTTTTTTCTATTAATTGGTTTGTAATGAATATTATCCCGGTCAAGGTTATCCCAGGGTATGGCTATCGATGAGTTCTTTCATTAGTAAGTTGATGTCGGCATCGGAAGTAGACAGTTTTCTGGATTCTTTTGCTTGAAGTACAACATTATCGATTTTTTTAACCTTGGTAGGCGATCCCGATAGCCCAAGCTGCCCGGGCTCGCTAACAATATCGTTTACTGTCCATTCTTTGATGTTGAGATAAGGACGGTCGTTGTATAAGGATAAGTAATCTTCGTTTTGATTTTGCAATTCACTCACACTTTTGGCATGCTTGAATTTCATAATGAATTTTGCATTACGCGCCCTACATGGTACTGCCGATCCAGTAACTGTAATCACAAGAGGCATTGGTGCTTTAACCACTTCTACCCCATTATCGAGCCTACGTTTCAGAACTACTTCCTTATTGCTGATTTTTTCAACATTTTCAACATAGGTAACCTGAGGCAGTTCGAGTTTTTCGGCCACCTGAGGTCCTACTTGTGCTGTATCGCCATCGATAGCCTGCCTACCACAAATGATCAGATCAACTGGGCCGAACTTATCGATTGCCCGGGATAAGGCATAAGAAGTGGCCAAGGTATCAGAACCGGCAAATGCACGGTCGGTTAATAAGATGCCATCATCGGCACCCCGAAACATCCCTTCCCTGATAATGTCGGCTGCACGGCCAGGGCCCATGGTCAATAGAGTAACTGAAGAGCCGGGGTTCTTGTCTTTAATACGTAAAGCTTGTTCCAGCGCATTAAGGTCCTCCGGGTTGAAGATTGCCGGAAGCGCAGCACGATTAACCGTACCATCGGCTTTCATCGCATCTTTCCCTACATTACGGGTATCGGGAACCTGTTTCGCCAATACAATAATTTTGAAAGCTTTCATTCGATTCTTTTTATTAGTTTGATCTAATTCCTTTACTTTTTCATTCAACAGGGAAAACCCTTTTCCCCAAGGTTTGCAAATATAAATAAAGCAACTTGAAAAAAAACCGAATCTTAGTCCTGGTTTTGTTTCGAAGGTTTTCAAATTCTCTTCTTTTCAATAATTTATCCAATCTTATATCTAAAAAATGACAAAATACAACAACAAAACAAATGAACTGTTAATTCGAAAAGCATAGTTTTTACCTAAAAAATCATTTTTCCCTTTAAATTTTCGTGAAAAAATTCAGATGTTTCGGTAAAAGGTTTAATTTCGAAGCCTCATATTAAAAATTGCTTTATGATACTGGATCAATTCTCAAATATTGCTCAATACAAGGGTTTAGGCAATCGTATGGCTATTGCTATAAAATATCTTCAAGAGAACGATTTATCGAATTTTGAACCTGGAAGGTACACAATTGAAGGAGATGAAATTTTTTTCATGGTGAACCAATACGAAACAAAACCCGTGGCAGATTGCAAACCTGAGACTCATCGTAAATACATTGACATACAGTATGTTATCGATGGGTCTGAACAAATGGGTTATCTTCCATTAGAAGGACAAAACCCTTCGGCAGAATACAACCCAGTAAAAGACATCGAATTTTTTGCTATCCAGCCCAATCTTTTTGAAGTACATGCAGGCATGTTTGCTATTTTTTATCCTCAGGACATTCATCAACCAGGAGTCATGGTTGCCCAACCAAAATTTATAAAAAAAGTAGTGGTCAAGGTTATGGTTTAAATACATAATTTACCCCCTAACCCAATGAAAAATCCAGAAACAAAAAAATTTTGTTTCTGGATTTTTCATTGAGGATGACTTACTGTTCAGGCTATTTCCGTCCTGCGGGAATTACTTCGATAACTTTAATTTCCTCACTACCTTGAAAGATTGTCCCTTCAACAGTAGTTCCGGTTAAAGTGAGAGTATTGTACCCATCAATAAGCAATGGCAGATCTTTTATGGCTTCCATCAAAAATTTGGCAACAAAATTACCTCGGTCATCCGATTTCCAAGTGGAAATTTCAATCCCATTTAATGTCACAGATGAAGCAGCAACCAAATAATAATTGATGTTTGTATGCACCGTAACTACCTGACCTTTTTTTTGCAGATTCAGTATCGATGGAGATACATCGATTGATATAACAACACCTTCATTTGAAAAACCAAAATGAAGGAGTACAACAAGAAACAATGTTAAGATTGTTTTTAATCCATTTTGTCTAAATACGCTTTTCATCATTTTTCGTTTTATTCTATACAAAGTTATGAAAATAAAACACTGTTATCGGTATGTTCAAGGACATACCAATCTTTTCAAATTATAAACAGCAGCAATTGTTGAAGCTTCCCTATTTGGTTGAGGGGCGGGGTTAAAAACAAAAAACCCCGGCTCAATGAAGAACCGGGGTTCGGTAAGGTTGGCAGCGATCTACTCTCCCACATTACTGCAGTACCATCGACGCTGGCGGGCTTAACTTCTCTGTTCGGGATGGGAAGAGGTGGGACCCCGCCGCTAAAGCCACCTAAGTCTTTTTAGATTTCAGATTTAAGATTTAAGATTTCAGATTTCAGACCTTGTGTCTTGTGTCTTGTGTCTTGTGTCTTGTGTCTTGTGTCTTGTGTCTTGTGTCTTGTGTCTTATTTCACTAGGTATTCCCACAGCGGTCCCTTCTTATTCCTCTTCCTCATCCTCTTCATCACATCTCCAAGATCGTCATCGGGAAAGATCCACGCTTTGCCGGTACTCAGCGCTCCCGGCTTTAACTTGTTCAGCTCAATGTTCTTGGATACATAATAAACCGGCTCAAGCAAAGAGTCGCCGGGGCTAACGATCTTCTCTTCAACAGCAATCTCATGCAGCCTTGTTCCCGGGTAAATGCGCATCCCGATAAAAGGAAAAAAGACCGTCCGCGTTATTTTTTTGGAATTCTCAAAGGTTTCTTCCAGGGTATTATTTGTTTCCCCATAACCTCCGAGTATCAGAAAATGGGCAAAGTCAATATCGAGCTCCGTACAGTAAGCCGAGATCCTCATAATGTCCTCCACCTTAAAAGGCTTCCTGTACTTTTCGAGCAATGTTTCAGATATCGTATCGGTGCCGAACTCGATATGCTTAAGCCCCGATTGTTTCAACTTTTCAAGGAGCTGCCTGTCGATGTTCGTGAAGTTGAAATAGCCTCCCCACCGGATATCCAGCTTTGCAGCTATCAGACGTTCTGCCAGCTCGTAATTGAAGTTGTTGCTGATGTTAAATATAGAGTCGGTGAAGAATACATAA
>CAZSIK010000171.1:0-9179 GCA_964606515.1 uncultured Prolixibacteraceae bacterium | reverse complement strand
TTCAGTAATTTAATTGTTAACAACTTTTTGATTTTCAACTCTTAATTCGCATAACTAACTGAAAATGTGAAAGAAGATAACATTACCGTTACCGGCAACACCGTAATCGATGCCCTTTACTGGGTAATCGAAAAAATGAATGCCGACCAATCGCTTGACGAAACAATTACCAAAAAGCTAATCGAGTTTGGGTTGCCCGCCAAAAAACTTCAATCATGGCGTTCGTGTAATTCGTCTCAATTCGTGCAATCCAACCAAATAAACAGCACCGAAACACCAATTTCCACAGAACCAAGAAAGTTGGTACTTATTACCGGACATAGAAGAGAGAATTTTGGGCAGGGCTTCCTCAACATTTGCGAAGCCATAAAAGAACTGGCCGAAACCTTTCCCGATGTCGACTTTGTGTACCCCATGCACTTAAACCCCAACGTACGCGGAGCAATAACAGAAGTATTCGGCGATATCCAATCATTTCGTGATAATTCGTCTTTAATTCGTGAAATCAGTGATTCAAATGAAATTCGTGTAATTCGTATGCACGGAACGTGCATTTTATAGAACCCTTGGATTACCTGCCATTCGTGTTTTTAATGAATGCCTCTTAACTGGTCCTCACCGATTCCGGCGGCATACAGGAAGAAGCGCCTGGCCTGGGAAAACCAGTATTGGTGATGCGCGACACCACCGAACGTCCCGAAGCGTTGGATGCGGGTACCGTTCTTTTGGTTGGTACTGATAAACAACGGATTATTAATGAAGTTACCTTGTTAATTGAAAACAGTGATCACTATTTGCTGATGAGCAAGGCGAATAATCCTTATGGGGATGGAAAAGCGTGTAACCGTATCATCGAAGTATTAAGATAATTCGTGACATTCATCCGAATCCGTGTAATTCGTATATTTGTGAATTAAAAAAATTAAAAAGATGCAATATGAATTTGATTGATGTAAATAAAGATAAGTTAATCGAGCTTTGTAATAAACACAAGGTTAAAGAATTATATTTATTCGGTTCAATTCTATCTGAAAAATTTAATGAAACAAGTGATATTGATCTTTTGATTCAATTCCATCAAATAGAATTATTGGATTATTTTGATAATTATATGGAATTAAAAGAAGAATTGGAACAATTATTTCATCGATCTGTTGATCTGGTGGAAAATCAAGCTATAAGAAATCCAATTTTCAGAAGAGTCATCGAACGCGAAAAACAACTTATCTATGAACGAAAAAGTGCTTAAATGGTTATATGATATCAAATTTGCAATTGACGAAGTTGATTCTTTCTTTTTTGAACGACCAAAACGTTTTGATGAATACTCCACTGATATTATTTTAAAACGAGCAGTTGAAAGAAACCTTGAAATTATAGGTGAGGCGATGAACCGAATCCTCAAAGAAGATCCGGAATTTCCTATTAAGAACGCAAAAAGAATAATTGGATTAAGAAACCAAATAATACACGGATATGATAGTGTATCAGATGAAAATATTTGGGGAATCGTGTTTAATCATCTTCCAAAATTAAAAGAAGAAATCCATAAATTAATAGATTAAACACTTTGTCTCAATCTGTCTTTCATTAATGCCGATCAAGACGTTAAGAAAATTGACATTGCCGACCTGATCTATTTTAAAAAATAACCAGTATCCCATTCCGTGCAATTCGTATTTCAGTGTACGTTTTAATTCGTGTAATCCTGTTAAAGGCAAACCTGTTTTGGTGATGCGCAACACATACAATATTAAAATCCTCATTCGTTCCCCCTACAGGAGGAAATGCCAGGGTAAGGCTGGTACGCTGGAAGGCAAAGGGGGTGAACGCCCCGCGAAGCGAAGCGAAACTTGTCCGGCCCCTGACGGAGTCCCGATGAAACTAATCGGGAAAGCCCTCGATGCCGGAACTGTTAAACTTGTGGGGACTATCAAATCCTTGATTATCCGTGAGGTATCTGCGCTTATCCGCGAGCCGAAGGTATATGAGGCAATGGCGAAAGCAAATAATCCGTATGGAGATGGGAAGGCGTGTAACCGCATTATTGAAGCACTTTATTGATTCGTGTAATTCGTGTTTTAATATCTTGGTGTAAAACTTGATCAATTATTAGCGGTTATTAGCAAATTGACCTTCAATAAAATAACTTGACAGGATTTATACTACTTACTTAAAAAGGACACAGCAACAAGTGAACCGAGTGGAGTGAACAAAAGCTGAACTATTGGAAAAAAATGAGTCTGGAACTTAGGTAATTATGTTTATCTCAACGAACATACTCGTTTCATAAAAACTAATTATCTTTGCTTTGATAATTTAAAATATAAGACTATGGAAGTTATAGCTCGTATAAATATTGATAGCCCAACCGGAAGAAAATTAGTACATGAAATTGAAAAACATAAGGAAATAGCTGAAATTCAATACCCTTTGCCAGAAGAATTACAAAACTGTACTGCTCTATCTCACAATGAAGTATGGAATAAAGTATGGGATAAACTTAGTAGACATTACGGTGTAGATGTGAGAAAACTGCGATGAAAAAATTTGACATCGTTTATTCAAAGGATGCTGATAATGATTTACAAAAACTATCAGATGTGATAATGTACAAATACAAAGCGCCATTGACTGCGGTACGTTATTTAAACGGATTACAAAAAGAAATTAAACGATTATCAGTTATAGCCGATGCATTACCTTATTATACACGACCACAATTACAGAAATACGGACAAAACACAAAACGTATTAACTATAAAGAAATGGCTATAATATTTGTTATTTATGGGCCTATAGTTTACATACACTGTATAATTCCGGCAAATACAATTACAGCTAAGTCCACTACTCCTGCGAAGTAATTTCTCTTATGCAACCCTGAGTTAACAGAAAACATCGATCAAGGAACAAGAAATATAAAATTTTCAATATCCCTGCCCGAAGCAGTCGAACAGGAATTCGTGTAATTCGTATTTTATTGTAATTAGCTAACGCTAAACTTCGTTTCGTCTTTTAAAGGTAAACCCGTTTTGGTGATGCGCGACACATACAATAATAAAATCCTCATTCGTTCCCCCTACAGGGGGAAATGCCAGGGTAAGGCGGGTGCGCTGGAAGGCAAAGGGAGTAAAAGCCTCACGAAGCGAAGCGAAACTTATCCGGCTCCTGACGGAGTCCCGATGAAACTAATCGGGAAAGCCCTCGATGCCGGAACAGTTAAATTGGTGGGTACCGACAAAACTGCGATTATCCGTGAAGTATCTGTGTTATTCCATGATCCGAAGGCATATGAGGCCATGGCGAAAGCGAACAACCCGTATGGAGATGGAAAGGCTTGTAACCGCATTATTGAAGCACTTTATTGATTCGTGTAATTCGTGTTTCATTGCCATTCATTTTAATCCTTGAATTGAAAATCAGCGTAAGCAAAATTCCTTATTTTTACGAATAATTATATTGGGACATGCGACTTAGTGAATTTGAAATATCAAGTATTAAAAAGCTGGCACTACAACATTTTGGGAAAGATGTCCAGGTTTTCCTCTTTGGCTCAAGGACCATTAATCAGGAGCGTGGGGGTGATATTGATTTGTTTATCCGCAATCCCAAGGGCGATCAGTTTAAAATACGAACAAAGATTAATTTTGTAACCGATCTGATCGTTCAAATTGGTGAACAGAAGATTGATGTGGTGCTTGATAACCCAGTTTCAAGGAATTCATTCTTTTTTAAAACAATTCATCAAAAAGGAATACAACTATGCTGACAGATGAACTGATTGACAAATTAAAAGAAACATTAGCTATTTGTGAGTTACACCACCAGCGAATGATGTTTGCCTTTCAAAGCCTTGAAAAATATTGGCCATTAACAGAATTCAACTTTAGCCAAATCTCTGCGATTGAACTCGCATTGTTTGACCAATTGATTTATCGGTTCTCAAAACTACAGGATAGTATGGGAACACGATTATTTAAACAACTGTTGGAGGTACTTGAAGAAGATATCTCAGGACTCCCTTTTATTGACATTCTGTTCAAGATGGAAAAATTAAATCTCATCGATAATGCAAAAGATTGGATTGCTCTTAGGCAAACACGGAACACCGTTTCGCACGAATATCCATTTTATAAAGAAATTCAAATAGAAGAACTAAACCTGTTACCCGAAGAAGTGGAAAAATTATCGGCTATCTGGAGCAAGTTGAATGAGTATGTACAAAAACGACTTTCTTAACGGTGATTTACCTCTTATTATTGGGATAGAGACCAACTATCCCTCTTAATTCGTATTAATTAGTGCAATTCGTGTTGGTGATGCGCGACACCACCGAACGCCCCGAAGCCCTCGATGCCGCAACCGTTAAACTGGTGGGTACCGACAAAACTGCGATCATCCGTGAAGTATCCTTGCTTATCCGCGAGCCGAAGATATATGAGGCAATGGCTAAAGCCAATAACCCGTATGGCGATGGGAAAGCATGTTGCCGTATAATAGAAACACTATAATAAGTAACGACAATTCCTTATATTTGTGCGCTTAAGAACACATTTGTAGGACATGGATACCTCGAAAAAAAATAAATTGTTTGAACAAATTCTTTGGGATTATCATATTCCCCCTCAGGAAATCGAAGCTGTTTTAAAAGGGGAAAAGCAACTTGCGGGTCATTATAGCAAAGAGATGATCTTCCGGAAAATAATCGAATCATATTCCTGGTTTACGATCATTCAATTGTTTACACCAAATGAAATTCAAAACCTGTTGACAAGCAATACGGTTAACAAGCTCAGGTCGTCGGCATTACGTAAAAAATATGAATTCATTCAAAAAAGACTACAACAAGTTATACCGGTTACAAGATAAATTCCTTTCCTGGTGGCTAACCCTCGATCTTCCTTTTTACCTTACAGGAGGTACTGCCCTTGGACGTTTTTATCTTAATCATAGGTATAGCGAAGACCTCGATTTCTTTATTAATGCCGATACTCACTACCAACAATATATGAACACCATCAGAAAACAGCTGGCAGGTAGTTTTATTTCATCGATCTGTTGATCTGGTGGAAAATCAAGCTATAAGAAATCCAATTTTCAGAAGAGTCATCGAACGCGAAAAACAACTTATCTATGAACGAAAAAGTGCTTAAATGGTTATATGATATCAAATTTGCAATTGACGAAGTTGATTCTTTCTTTTTTGAACGACCAAAACGTTTTGATGAATACTCCACTGATATTATTTTAAAACGAGCAGTTGAAAGAAACCTTGAAATTATAGGTGAGGCGATGAACCGAATCCTCAAAGAAGATCCGGAATTTCCTATTAAGAACGCAAAAAGAATAATTGGATTAAGAAACCAAATAATACACGGATATGATAGTGTATCAGATGAAAATATTTGGGGAATCGTGTTTAATCATCTTCCAAAATTAAAAGAAGAAATCCATAAATTAATAGATTAAACACTTTGTCTCAATCTGTCTTTCATTAATGCCGATCAAGACGTTAAGAAAATTGACATTGCCGACCTGATCTATTTTAAAAAATAACCAGTATCCCATTCCGTGCAATTCGTATTTCAGTGTACGTTTTAATTCGTGTAATCCTGTTAAAGGCAAACCTGTTTTGGTGATGCGCAACACATACAATATTAAAATCCTCATTCGTTCCCCCTACAGGAGGAAATGCCAGGGTAAGGCTGGTACGCTGGAAGGCAAAGGGGGTGAACGCCCCGCGAAGCGAAGCGAAACTTGTCCGGCCCCTGACGGAGTCCCGATGAAACTAATCGGGAAAGCCCTCGATGCCGGAACTGTTAAACTTGTGGGGACTAACAAATCCGTGATTATCCGTGAGGTATCTGCGTTGATCCGCGAGCCGAATGTATATGAGGCAATGAGCAGGGCGAATAACCCGCATTGAGATGGAATGTCTTGTGTAGGGATTATTAATACGTTCAACCCATCCGTTTAATTTTTATGAAAATCTCAAATATGAAAACATTCGCAATAACCGGCGTGGCCGGCTACGTGGCCCCCAAACACCTTGAAGCCATACAAACAATTGGCGGGAAATTGGTGGCCGCGCACGATCCCAACGACAACGTGGAGCTGCCTTGTTAATTCTTTCACAAAACTATTGGATCCAGGTCAATGGTGTTTTTTGATTATAGGCAAAATGGGATTATATTTGTAAATCAACTCTAAATAATAAAAAATGGAAGTTATTTATAAGTTAAATGCAAATGAGATCAATCCAAATATTGTGGATTCGATTAAAAAACTCTTCATTGGAAAAGAAATAACCATAACCATAACTACCATACCCGATGAGACCACTTTTCTTACAATGAATGCAGCCAATGAAAAACATTTATTAGAAAGTATTGCGCAGGAACCTACAATCAAGTTTTCACCGAAAGAATTTAAGGATATAGTTAAAACGCTATAAATGAGATTATACTTGTGAAAAACATTGCCTTTACAGCAAAAGGTTGGTCTGATTTGATAGAGTGGTCGAAAACCGATCGAAAAATCTTTATACGAATTTCTGATCTGATTGAAGAAACAGCAAAAAATCCTTTTAAAGGAACCGGGAAACCTGAACCGCTCAAATATCAGTTAAGAGGTTATTGGTCAAGAAGAATTACAGAAGAACATCGTCTGGTTTATGGAGTTAATGAAAATGAAATAGCAATTGTATCCTGCCGATATCATTACAGTGGATAAAAATTGGATTTTATCACAGAAAACCGATAATTCCTTTCCCTTTATCAATTTTCTTTTATCATTCTCCAGTACACTACCACTCCTATAATTTACTACATTAAGGAACAAAAACAATATATCAAACAATTATAGAACGCAATCCCGGTCATACCTTCCCGACAAGAATTTTTCAATTCCCCCGTGGTTTTAACCCGGGGTATTATAAAAAATTCAATGTGCCTTCGTGCAGTCGTTCTTTCGTGTTTTCGTGCCTTCGTGTTTTCGTTTTTTTCGTGCAGTCGTTCCCTCGTGTTTTACTCAGGAACTCAGGAACATTCGATGCCAAACCAACCATTTTAAATTACCAACTGCCATTCCCTGCACGAGTAAATATTTTACACAAAAAAAGAACAACAAATCCATTTTTGAGTATTTTTGCTGCTCACAATTATCATTGTGGTTCAATACTTCAAAAAGGTGTTTAATTGCGATGAGGACACAATGAACCGAGCCCCGGTTGACACATTTTTCATGTGACTGACGGGGCGAAGCTGTAATAACCCGCCCCTTTTCGTTATTTCAATCTACTAATAAACAATCTGTTATTATTTCAGTTTTTCAATATTTATTCCGGTTTATTTTCTATATTTTCTTCTTGCCTGTTCAGATTTTACATGGCTGAAAACCGGCTTTAATCAACCCCCCAAAGGGGTTCCGACCCTAAAGGATCATCATGCTCCAGGAACTGATTACATCCAAAACCCGCATCAAACTGTTGGTGAAATTCTTCATCAACGCGCAAAATACGGGGTATTTGCGGGGGCTCGAAACCGAGTTCGGCGAATCGACCAACGCGATCCGCATGGAATTGAACCGTTTCGAGGGGGCTGGGCTTTTGGTGGCCTCGAGCGAACGGAACCGGAAAGTGTTCCGTGCCAACACCCGTCATCCCTGGTTTGGCGATATCCACCGGTTGTTGTTGAAATATACCGGTATCGAGCAGATTGTTGAAGAGGTAATCAACCGGCTTGGCAACCTCGAGCGCGCCTATGTAACCGGCGAATTTGCCAAAGGTAAACCCGGCGACCGGCTTGAATTGCTCCTTGTAGGCGACCATTTCGACCTCGAATACCTTAACAACCTGGTCGATAAGGCCGAAAAGCTCGTGTCGTTCCGGGTCGACTGTAAAATCATCCCTTCCAACGGTGAGGCCACAGAGTTGAAACAGCACCAGTCTTTCATCCCGGTATGGGGAAAACAAGCTTATTAGCAATATTCAACCAAAAAACAGGGCAGCTAATATTTCAACGTTGGACCGACAAGCCCCCCTTCAGGCGCTATCTGAACATGCAGAAGGGGGTTGATGGGTATCAAATTGTTCACTATCTTTGAATGTATGAATTACCAACAATACATACCATTAATAGTAGAAGAGCTCAAAAAGGCCGATCCCGAAAAGATTATTCTTTTTGGCTCGTATGCCTATGGAACACCTAACGAAGACAGCGACATCGATATTTTGATTATTAAAGACATAGAAGCCTCCAAAGTCAGAGATTTTAGAATCAATATGAAAATAAAACTTTGGAATTTGGTCAAAAAATGGAATATTCCCATTGACATCATTGTTGACAATCAACAACGAATTAACCAGCGTATTCAGGACGGTGATTTGTATTACAAGGAAATCCTAACCAAAGGAAGTGTTTTATATGCCTAATCAAATCCTCTCTCTGGAATGGTATGATTTTGCACGAAAAAACCTGGAAACTGCAAAGCTCTTATATCGGGAAAACCATTATACCGATGTTATTTCGATTGATATTCAGCAAGCAGTTGAAAAAGCACTTAAAGCTGTTTATGCCTTCAACAATGACAAAATACCTCGAATACACGCTATTGATGTGCTTTTCAACTATGCATCAAAATATATTAATTTTGAAGATTTTGATCTAAAAAGCTTGTTCATTATCAGTGACTATTATCAATCAGAAAGGTATCCCGGACCTAAATACTCCATGCCGGAGAGAGATGAAATAATAAAATCAATTGACTTGGCTCAGCGAATCTTAGTTCAGGTATACAACTATATTGTAGACCAGAGGACAGGGGATCAGGAACAAGAACAGAAAGACTTAGGGAGCTGAATTATACCCCCTGCCCCGTTCGGCTGAGCTCACGTCGAAGCCTAAAGGGGGCTCCGGTAACTGCCTGAATTGATAGATTCGCTCACATAAATGAATAAGTTTTTGGAACCGGGAATTTGAAAAACAAAATATCCAACCGAAACTTAGAGTATCAGCTTAAAAAGCTCAAAGAAGATCAATTGATCCAACGAATTGGCCCTGCAAAAGGAGGCTACTGGAAAGTACCCGACTAAACACGTAAAAACGTACAGCCGTGCGTCTCTATCCACATACAACCATGACAACCCAACCCACATTCGCAATAACCGGCGTGGCCGG
>CAZSIK010000170.1:6368-9180 GCA_964606515.1 uncultured Prolixibacteraceae bacterium | reverse complement strand
CTCTTCTCGCGCGAAGGCGAAGCTTCAAAGGAAATATTTGCCATTTACGATGAAATTTTTTCGCAATTTTCCAATCCCAACCAACTACCCGTGCTTGAGCTTCCGTTTGAAAGAGCCGTAAAAATCGACAAGCCCGTTATTGGTGCCGACATCTCGTTCGTTCCGCAAGAAGAAGCACGAGGAAAAAAATATTCCGACAAGGGCACAGAGAAAGATGTTCTCGAAATACTGACCGACAACAAATTCAACTGGATCCGCTTGCGCTTGTTTGTCGACCCAACGGCCGAAAACGGCTATTCCAAAGAGGGCTTTTGCGGCCTCGAAAAAACACTCGAACTGGCCAAACGGATCAAGGCATCGGGCATGAAGTTCCTCCTCGATTTCCATTACAGCGATACCTGGGCCGACCCAGGCAAACAGTTTATGCCCGCTTCGTGGAAAAAGCAACA
This sequence comes from uncultured Prolixibacteraceae bacterium, assembly GCA_964606515.1. Taxonomy (GTDB): domain Bacteria; phylum Bacteroidota; class Bacteroidia; order Bacteroidales; family Prolixibacteraceae; genus CAZSIK01. The sequence continues at coordinate 8,731 of CAZSIK010000170.1, read as the reverse complement.
TGGCTCTGGCCTCGAAGGTCAAGTATACCGCTACACCAACGAAACCATCAAACGTTTCATCGACGAAGGAGTGCGGCCCGACATGGTACAGGTTGGAAACGAAATCAACAACGGGATGCTTTGGCCACAAGGAAAACTTCCCGAAGGGAAACTGAAAGTGAATTCAAGCGAAGAAATGGAAAGCTTTTGTGTGTTGTTGCGTTGTGCAAGTGCTGCCGTACGCGAGGTCGATCCCGATATTGCCATCATGGTGCACATTGCCTGTGGCGGTCAGAATCCCGAATCGGTGGCTTTTCTCGATAAAATCATCAGCCGCGACGTGAAATTCGACATCATTGGCCAATCGTACTATCCCGAATACCACGGAACCCTCCAAGACCTCGAATCCAACCTGAACGACCTTGCCAAACGCTATAAAAAGCCCATCATTCTTGTTGAATACCACGAAAACCGAAAAGAAGTGAACGACATCGTTCACAACATCCCCAATGGAATGGGACTTGGAACCTTTATCTGGGAACCCACCTCGCCCCGCTGGGGTGGTCTGTTCGACCGCGATGGCAAAACCAACGACAACATGAAGGTTTATCCGGTACTTCATTCCGATTACACTAAATAATTCTTTTTCAGGACATGTAAAAAGACTTTGCATTTCCCTATTTATTTTCCGTACTTGCATTAACTTTTTGTAAATCACATATTATGAATAAAATAACATTCATTTCGGCTCTGATCATCTTCATCGTTATCAGTGAATTTGCCCATGCCCAGGAAAAAGCCCGTAAGGTTTATTCGATGGATCCAAACTGGAGTTTCTTTTTGGGCGATGCCGAAGAAGCATACAAAGCCAATTTTAATGACAAGGGCTGGGAAAAATTAAACGTTCCCCACGACTGGAGCATCGAACTCCCGATCGATGAAAACGCACCATCGAAAGGAAGCGGTGGTTTCGCGGTTACCGGTATTGGCTGGTACCGAAAAACATTTACCATGCCAGCAGTAAAGCCCGGGCAGCAAGTTCGGATCGAATTCGACGGGATACACATGAGAAGTGAGGTGTGGATCAACGGACACTCACTTGGAAAGCGTCCAAACGGATATGTAAGTTTCAGCTACGATCTTACACCTTTTCTCGTAAAAGGAAAAAACACCTTGGCTGTTAAAGTCGACAACTCGCTCCAACCCAACTCGCGATGGTACACCGGATCGGGCATTTACCGCCACGTTCGTCTGGTTATCTCAAACCCGCTTCATATTAAACAATGGGGTGTGTACGCAACTACGCCCACGGTGTCGGAAGAAAAAGCAATCGTGAAAATCCGCACTTCGCTGGTCAATGCAGCAAACGCCGAACAAAAAGGAAGTTTGCTCGCAAGCCTTGTCAATGCTGAAGGAAAGGAAGTGGCCCGCGCTCAAACCGATTTCACGGTTGGCAAAGATTCAGAAACCGAAGTCGAACAAGAAATTCAGGTGACGAACCCAGAGTTGTGGAATCTCGAATCGCCTAACATATACGATTTGAATACGATCGTTTTAGATTCCAAAGGAAAACAGGTTGATGAACTGACCACCCCAATTGGCATTCGCGAGATCGTGTACGATGCCGATAGAGGTTTTCTTTTGAATGGAAAAAACGTAAAGATGAAGGGTGTGAACCTTCACCACGACGGAGGTCCTGTTGGGGCAGCCGTACCGGCACAGGTTTGGGCACGAAGGTTTAAAATATTGAAAGACGGTGGCTGCAACGCCATCCGCACGGCACACAACCCCATGGCTCCCGAGTTTTATGACTTGTGCGACCAGATGGGAATTATGGTGATGAATGAAGCCTTCGACGAATGGCAAAAAGGGAAAGTACCGGAAGGCATCAGTAAATTTTACGATGAGTGGTATGAAAAAGACCTGACCGATTTCATCCGCCGCGACCGGAACCATCCTTCAGTGGTGATGTGGAGCGCAGGAAACGAAATCGGTGAACAACACAGCGAAGGTGGACATAAAGTTCTGGAAAAATTAGTCGAGATTTTCCATCGCGAAGATCCAACACGTCCGGTTACTGCAGGTTGCGACCACATTGCTGCCGACGATGGCGCTACCACAACCGATTTCCTTGAATTGCTCGACATCGTGGGCTATAACTATGTCGACCGTTGGCGCGAACGTACAGAATTAATGTACAGCATTGAACACCATGCCCATCCCGAATGGAAATTGGTTTCGACCGAATCGAGTGGTTTGGGCGGTGCACGAGGCACTTATTTTTTAGGGAACGATTCAAATATTGTACGGCCAAACTATAATACCCGGATGATTCCCATCGAACAGCGCTGGAAATTCACAAGCATTTACGATTACGTGATCGG
>CAZSIK010000170.1:0-6358 GCA_964606515.1 uncultured Prolixibacteraceae bacterium | reverse complement strand
GATTTTATGTGGACCGGCATCGACTATTACGGAGAAACCTGGCGTTATCCAAGCCGGGGAGCCTCTTCGGGCATTCTCGACAATTGCGGTTTCCCAAAAGATGGTTATTACTTTTTCAAAAGCCATTGGAACCGCGAGGGCGATGCCATGCTTCACCTGTTTCCGCATTGGAATTGGGAAGGTCGCGAAGGACAGATTATTCCGGTGCTGTGCTACTCAAATTGCAATGCGGTTGAATTATTTGTAAACGGAAAATCGTACGGTGAAAAACGAATGGAATTCCCCCGTCAAGGGATGACCGAACGTTGGGCGCATTTCGACCGGCCCCAGGTGAACCCGACAACTGCCGACCTGCACCTGTCGTGGGACGTGCCTTATGAGCCAGGAACCATAAAGGCCGTGGGCAAGCGAAACGGTGAAGTAGTTATGGTCAAAGAAATCAAAACAGCCGGAAAACCAGCTAAAATTCGCCTGACAGCCGATCGCACCAACATTACAAATAGTCCCGAAGATGTGGCCCATTGCATTGTGGAAATACTCGATTCAAAAGGAAATATTGTTCCTTTTGCCAACAATTTGGTTGAATTTAAAATTGAAGGCGATGCCAAAATAATTGGTATTGAAAACGGGAATATGAGCGATAACGATCATGTAAAAGCAAGCAAGCGAAAAGCTTTTAATGGCTTGTGTTTGGCAATTATACAGTCGGCCACTCCCGGAAAAATAAAAGTAAGCGCAACATCCGAAGGACTGGAAAGCGCATTGGTTGATATCGAAATTAAAAACGCCGTGTTGTTGCCTTCGTTGTAACCCGGAATAAAAAATAAAGTGAATTATATGAGAAGATTATTCAGGATTTTCATGCTGGCAGTTGCTTCGGTGTGCATGGCAACGCCCAATGTTTTTTCAGGAGATTGGGTGAATTTCAACTCGGGGTGGAAGTTTACAAAAGGCAATCCCCCAAAAGCCGAAACCATTGGCTTTAATGATGCTGCTTGGAAAAATGTTTCGATTCCCCACGATTGGGCCATTACAGGTCCTTTCGATGAAAAAGAAAATGGAAATACGGGGAAACTCCCATGGCAGGGCGAAGGCTGGTACCGCAAAAGTTTTAAAGTAGATGCTTCCGATCAGGGGAAAATTGCCTACATCAAGTTCGATGGGGTCATGGCCTCTCCACAAATTTATGTCAACGGAAAACTGGCGGGAAAATGGGATTATGGCTACAACACTTTCTATGTTGACATTACTGAATTTCTGAATTTTGGCAAAGAGAACATCATTGCCGTTCATGTCGACACCCGAAACCACGGAAGCCGCTGGTACCCCGGTGCAGGCATGTACCGAAAAGTTGAAATGATGTTCACCAATAAAGTGCATCAGGAAATTTGGGGCACTTACATCACTACTCCTGTTGTGAAAAAATCGTATGCCGAAATGCGGGTACTTACAAACGTTCAGAACCAATGTGCCGAGGAAAAAAAGGTCGTTGTTGAAGCTCTCGTTCTTAGCCCCGAAGGCATTCTGGTTCAACAAGCCAAATCGAAAGAAAGAAAAATAGCCCCAATGGGTACTTTCGAATTCGACAACTGGATGACCGTAACAGCCCCTCAAATCTGGGATGTCGAAAATCCTGTGCGTTATACCTTAAGATCCAATGTAATTGTTGATGGCCAAGTGGTCGATACCAATGAAACCCCATTTGGCTTCCGAACTGTTGAATTTACTGCCGACAATGGATTCTTTCTGAATGGCCGCCGTTTACAACTGAAAGGTGTAAACCTGCATCACGATCATGGGCCACTTGGTGCGGCCTTTAACCTCCGTGCCATGGAACGCCAATTGGAAATTATGAAAGAGATGGGCTGCAATGCCATACGTACCAGTCACAATGTATGCGCCCCTGAACTCATTGAATTGTGCGATAAAATGGGCCTTCTTGTTTTTAACGAAGCCTTCGACAAATGGGACAAAACGGCTGGCATCTCCAACGAAACCGACTTTTATGAGTTTGGCGAACGGAACTTAAAAAACTTTGTCATGCGCGACCGCAACAACCCCTCGGTCTTTATCTGGAGTGTTGGCAATGAAATGGGTGAAATACAAGGAAATGCCAATTACGGATTGAAAAAGCTTGCTGCAATGGTGGGTTTTGTGCGCAAATACGATATTACCCGGCCGGTAACCATGGCCTGCGATCAGGACCAAAATGCCCGTTGGCGGCACTTCGATTATTACGATGTCCATGCCTGGAATTACGATCAACGTTGGGAGCCAGCCCGCAAACTCGATCCTTCTAAATCGGTGATCATCAGCGAATCGGCATCAACGCTCAGCACACGCGGATTTTACGAATTGCCCTTGCCCGAAAAGCCAACCGACTTTACCAAATCGAACCAGGTAAGTTCTTATGATGTGCATGCCCCTTCATGGGCCGAAGTTTGCGATGATGACTTCATGTGGCAGGAAAACGATAAGTACATTGCCGGAGAATTTGTTTGGACCGGCTTTGATTATCTGGGCGAACCAACCCCATACAACAGCTCCCGAAGTTCTTATTTTGGCATTGTCGATTTATGCGGCATTCCCAAAGACCGTTACTTCTTGTACAAAAGTTACTGGAGACCTGAAAACAACATGGTTCACATACTGCCCCATTGGAATTGGGATGGGCATGAAGGTAAAAATGTTCCTGTATTCGTTTATACGAATGGGAATGAAGTTGAATTGTTCCTGAACGGAAAGTCGTTGGGGAAAAGGTCAAAGAATCCAAAATCGGAAAAATCGATGGAACGTTACCGTTTAATGTGGCATGATGTTCCTTATGAAAAAGGCGAATTAAAAGCGATAGCCTACAAAGAAGGAAAAGTTATTGGCGAAGCCATTGTAAAAACAGCCGGCGAACCGTACTCAATAAAACTTACTCCCGACAGGAGTTCAATCAATGCTAACGGGAATGACTTAAGCTACATTTTGGTTGAAGCGTATGATCAGGATGGAAATCTTTGTCCGCTGGCCGATAATTTAATCAATTTCAGCATGAAAGGCCCTGGCGAAATTGCGGGCGTAGGCAATGGGAACCCGCAATCGCATGAACCCTTTCAAGCCAACTATCGTAAGCTATTTTATGGTAAAACCATGCTCATTATAAGATCGAAAGAGAATGAGACAGGCATAATTAATGTCGCTGCAAGTTCCGATGGGTTAAAAACAGTCGAAATTTCCATTACATCGAAATAAAAGACTACACGCATCGCTTGAATAAAGTTTATAATCAGGGTGGATATAATTATCTGCCCTTGGTTTTTAAATAGAGATTGATTAGTATTGCTAAAGCATAAATCGTGTATTTTATGAAGAAAATTCGAAACCCACTCATCTTAAAAATATTTGTATGTGTATTCATTACGACCCTTTCGGGCAGTAAACTCGCATGGGCACAGTCGGGGAACATAAAAAACGATCGTTTCTGGGATACCAAAAATGGCAAACCCATTTACAGTCAGGGCGGCGGTATCTTCAAATTCACAGATGAGGAAACAGGCAAGGAAAAATACTACTGGTACGGCGTACACTATAAGCAGGCAGAAATGTACCGGCAAGACCCATCCGTAACACAGGAAAGAAATAGTTTCGAGGGTGTTAGCTGCTACACTTCTACCGACTTGGTCAATTGGGAATATGAAGCAAATGTCTTAACTCCTGAGGAAGTATTTGGCGACGCTGGCCGGAGATGGGGCTGGCTGGGACGCATGGGCGTAGCTTATGTGAAAGAAGCAAAGCAGTATGTTCTGATCATTCAATACAATTCCAGCGTGCTTTTTGCTGTGGCCGATTCACCCTTGGGGCCTTTTAAAAAACAACATGCCAAAAGCATGATGGACTGGATTGGAACGCCAAATACCGGAGATCAAACCGTATTCACCGACGAAGACACAGGCAAATCGTACCTCGTGTACAGTTACGGACGAGGGCGCAACAAGATCTATCTTTCGGAAATAGGCCTTAAAAATGATACCCTTACCCTTTTAGATTACAAGCAGGTTTTCAAAGGTGCAGGGCGCGAGGGCAATTGCATGTTCAAATACAAAGGGAAATATTACCTGGCGGCTTCTCAGCTTTATGGCTGGGACGGTTCACTAGCTTACTATCTGGTTGCTGACGATATTTGGGGGCCTTACCTCCCCGAAAACGACATGCGGATAATACCCGGTGTAGAGGACGATTACGCCCATATATCTCAAACTGGCTTCTTTTACACCATTCGGGGAAGCAAACAGGAAACAGTGATCTTCTGTGGCGACCGCTGGTCCAATTTTGCCGGAAATGGTTTGGGATACAACCAATGGTGCCCCTTGTCGTTCGATGGTGATCTGCCCTATTTCAATTCGCTTAATTCATGGAACCTGAATGCAGAAACCGGTGAATGGGCCGTGGCCGATGACAACAACTGGGTAAAAAACCCCAGCTTTGAAGCCGATAGAAAACAAATGCCCAGCCCGGTAAAACCGGTTCAAACCAGGCTGCTGGGATGGGAAACTACCGTTATCAAAGGAACTGAAATTTCACTCGACTCACTTTCGCCGGTACTTAACCATGCCAATACGCAAGAAGAGCGCAAACTGGTAATTGGCGAACGAAGCCTTAACATGAGCGACAAGGTTGACTTCGTGCGAAAAGTATCCCAGAAAATCAGCTCCTCCCCTTACGTTACATTTCCAAATGACGCTTATACCCTAACTGCAAAAATCAAAAACAGCACGGGCTTCAACAAACTCGAAATGTATGCTGAATCGGGCGGTCAACGCTATGATGTACGGGTGCAAAAAGTAAATGAAACCTGGACAAGCATCAGCATTGAAAACATCAATATAAAAAACAATGAAGTTGAAATTGGTTTTCTTGCCGATGGGAAAGAGGGTGCGTTTTGTCTGGTCGACGATGTTTCATTGATGAAAAATTAATAGCAATTTTACAGTTAACGAAAAATGAAGAGGTAAAGCTTGCCGAGCACGATAACATGAACATACAATTCTAAACATCATGAGAATTCTAACTACACTTTTTATGCTATTAATCCTTACCGGCACTTATGCCCAGGGATGGAAACCGCAAGTAAGAGAAAATATCCCACTGGATTCCATTCGCTTAAGCGACCCTGCCATCTTGGCCGACAAAAATACTTCAACCTATTATATGACCGGCACAGGTGGCTTGCTTTGGAAAAGCAACGATTTGCGCTTATGGTCGGGGCCTTATGTGGCAACCCAAACCAATCCTGAGTCGTGGATGGGACCACGCCCCATGATTTGGGCTGCCGAGCTGCACCAATACAAAGGCAAGTATTACTACTTTGCTACGTTCACCAACCGCGATGTAGTGATCGATACCGTAAAGGGAAATGCGATCAATCGGCGGTCAAGCCATGTTTTGGTAAGCGACAAGCCCGATGGCCCCTATGTTCCCATGAAAGATGAAACCTATCTGCCTGCCGACCTGCCTACTTTGGATGGCACTTTTTGGGTCGATACCAATGGGAAGCCCTACATGGTTTATTGCGGCGAGTGGCTGATCAACTGGAACGGAACCATGGAATCCATTGAATTGAAACCCGATTTGAGCGGCACCATCGGGAAAAGAAAAATATTGTTCTTCGCTTACGATTCGCCGTGGAGCAAAGAGAAAGAAGAAAACGGACGCGTTGTTCCCAACAAGGTAACCGATGGCCCCTACCTGTTCAAAACCCAAACGGGAAAACTTGGAATGATCTGGACAAGCTGGGTTTTCAGCGACTATGTTCAGGGGGTGGCCTACTCGGAAAGCGGCACCTTGGATGGCCCCTGGGTTCAGGAAAAAGAGCCAATCACTCCGCCCAACTTCGGACATGGGATGTTGTTCCGCACCCTGGAAGGTAAGCTGCTTATGTCGGTCCATAGCCACAAGGATGTCAACGGCCGCTATGTGCGTATACCTCATTTATTTGAAGTAGACGATTCGGGCGATAAGATTGTGATAAAAGGGCGATATTGAAGCAACAAAAAACAAGGGTGAAAATGAGATAGAAACTTTTTTAACCAAGCGTCACTACCTTTTTTTAATAATTTGTATTAAACGTTAGTCCTCAAACTTTGCCAAAGTTTGAAACTTTGGCAAAGTTGGGAAAAGAATAAAAAAAGCTGATTGATTGGCCACCTTACTGTTTGCAGTAAGGTGGCCAGTCTTTTTTCTGAAATTTTTCCCTCGTTTTTTTGGTATCTTGTAAGAAATCCAGTCTAATTTTCGTCTTATTGGGCAAACCCGAATCAAAAAAGTATGGAAAAAGAATTTACGGAACTATTGTTTCAAAACCAGGGCATAG
>CAZSIK010000169.1:0-9245 GCA_964606515.1 uncultured Prolixibacteraceae bacterium | reverse complement strand
GAAGCTACTCCCCAACAAAGAAAAGACCAGTTTATCGCACAAGTTCTTCCTGCTATTCTGATCACTCAGTATTATATTGAAAAAAGATTGGAGCGGGTCGACAATATCGTTCGAATAATTGACTTGAACGAGCCAGTCGATCCTGAAGATCAGGTTTTTATCGACAGTTTAAAGACGGGATACCAGGCAAGCGATTATAATAATTTGAAAACAAGGCTTAAACCACATGCAACAAGTTTAGTGTTGGCTCAGGCCGCACTTGAGTCGGGTTGGGGACATTCTCGTATAGCAGGAGAAGCAAATAACCTTTTTGGAGTCACCACGTTTGAAAACGACAGCAATTCCATAGAATCGAAAGATGGAGCTGGACCGGTGTATATGAAGCGCTACAATACAATCATTGAATCGGTTGAGCATTACTACCTGATTTTGGGCCGGCATAAAGCCTATAAATCATTCCGAAAGAAAAGGGAAGGGGAAGCCACGGTATATCAGTTGATCGATCAGCTGAACCGTTACTCTGAACTGGGCGAAGAGTATGGCCGGCTTCTTAAGAGAATCATCAAAGCAAATAACTTAGAGAAATACGACCATTATAGGATCAGGGAAACTGCAGTGAATAATTGTTGGTATTCTAAATTGAAATACAAATATTTAAGTAAACAAACCTTATGAACGAGACAAAAAAGAAGAGAAAAGTAATTGCCTTGGTGGCCCATGATAATCAAAAGAGCGATTTGGTGGAATGGGCTGGGTACAACTGGAAAGAGCTCGCACAACACGACCTGATTTGTACTGGTACCACTGGTTCAATGATCGAAAAAACCCTTGTTGAGAAATGTGAAGAAAACGATGTGATCCCTCCAGTCGTTACAAAACTGAAATCAGGACCATTGGGTGGAGATCAGCAGTTGGGAGCTTACATTGCCGAAGGAAAAGTCGACATGTTGATTTTCTTTTGGGATCCCATGCAGCCTCAACCTCACGATGTGGATGTTAAAGCTCTATTGAGAATCAGTGCATTATACAATATACCTACAGCCCCAAACCGTTCTACGGCCGATTTTATGGTTTCTTCTTCACTTTTTCATAAAGATTACCAGGCCATTTTAAAGGATTATTCAGCCTATATCAAACGGTTTACCCCTTGATATTCGGCCTTGTTTGAAGGTAGAATGCTTGATAATTTGTTTCTTTGCAGCTTTATTTAAAGAACAAGTTATGAAGCATTTTTTGTTTTTCATCCTGGCTCTTGCTTATTTTGCTTGGAACATGGTCTCGTGTTCAGGGCCGAAGCAATTGGTTATTAAGACTAAAGAGGAGCTTAAACAGGTAATCAAGTATGAAAATTTAGACGAAGCCCTTAAGAAGCCCGACGAGGTGTTCTGGTTAAACCTCGAAAACGATAAGTTAAAGGCTGTCCCTGAAAAAATCGCCAAATTCAAAAAATTGCAGGTACTTTATCTGGGGTATAATCAAATCGATTCCCTTCCGGCCTTTTTATTCAGCTTGCCGAACCTACAAAGACTTTACCTGAGAAATAACCGAATCAGGTACTTACCGGAAAGTATCGGACAATTCAGTTTGTTGGAAACGCTTGATCTGAACCATAACATAATCAGAAAAATTCCCGGATCGATCGGACAATGCAAAAGCTTACATGAACTTCTCTTAGCCGAAAATCACATCGAAACATTGCCCGTTGAAATTGGATCCCTCGATGAGCTCGAAAAACTTGATTGCTATGCTAACCATATCCAACAATTGCCCGAGACGATAGGAGGCCTTACAAAACTGAATTTTATAGATCTTACAGAAAATCAATTAATTAGTCTGCCTGAATCGCTTGGGCAGTGTACCGGCTTAATTACGTTAAAGCTGGAAAACAACCTGATCGGTTGCTTACCAGAATCGTTTGGTCAGTTGACAGGCTTGACTGAGCTAAAAATCAGCAACAATCATCTTGATGCTTTGCCCTCGAATTTTGGAAATCTTAGTGGGCTTACCACACTCGATTTACAGAAAAACAAGCTGGAATCGCTACCTGAATCGCTTTCAAATATGATCAACCTAAGCGAAATTGACCTAAGAAACAACCAGCTTGAAACATTGGTTGATTTTAGCAAAATGAAAAATCTAAAAAGAATTTATCTTCAAAACAATAAATTAAATAGCATTAATTTGTCTTTTTTCGCTGCACCCATCCTTGAAGAACTGATTGTTTCAAACAACCAAATAGTAAAAATAAATGGCGAAAATACAAATGTAAATATGCAAATTGTTGATTTTAATAAAAATAAACTATCTGTTATGCCAAAAACATTTAAGTTATTTACAAATGTAATTCAATTGGATTTGTCCGAAAATCAAATCAGTGACATGAACGAGACTATTTTAGCCATGAAAAAACTAGAACGAATCGATCTATCGGGTAACCAGCTTGAGACGTTCGCGAAATCGATCGAATCCCATCAATCCTTAAAAGAAATTGATCTGAGCCAGAATAAAATTAAATTGCTTCCATTAGGCTACAATAGAATTAAAACACTTGAAAAGCTTGATTTATCGCAGAATCCAATCTATCAATGGCATATTCCACAACTAAAAAAGGCCTTCAAGGAACTACAATTGGTTTTGTAATTTTAAAAAATGAATCAGCTGAGAATTGAATATTTTTTATTGGCTTACAGAAATTATGGATTATTCAATTCTTAGAAACCTTAAATCAAAAATAGCAGCTATAAGATCCGTCTAGCTTTGTGCCAATATTTTATTCTTGAAATTAGAAAAGAAAGCGAAATAGAAATAGCTTACATTGTCTTATAATTCATATTATGTTTTTTATTTATATAAAAAAATACCAGGAAGTTCATTCCCGGTATTTTTTGATACTCTATTGTTGTTTGATCTTTTGAATTTTGGCGCTAATGTCCTGGTATTTATCGTTCATTTGCAAACGATAATAAATTGTTTTCAACGATTCCATGATGGCAATTTCAGTGGAATCTAATTGATACGCCTTTTCGATATAAGGCAATGATAAGCGAAAGTGTTCATTTGCCTTTTGCATTTCGGCTTCGTATTTATCGTTTTGGCTGGGAGGAATTTGAGAGGCCTGGTTAATGGCTTCAACTCCACGGTTAAAGTAAATCACACTTAAATTGTAATAAGGAGTAAACTGACTTGAATCGACTTCAAGAGCTTTTTTATACCAATCAATCGCATTTTCAGGCTGACCTATTCGTTCGTACATCGAACCCTTTGCAGTCCAATACGATGCATTTCCAGGATTTTCTTTGATTGCAAGATCGATATAATTCAGTGCATCATCGGCTTTGTCTTTGCTGATATAAAAGTTAATCAATTCAACCAGTAAGGTTTCACTGTTTGGATAAGCTTCAAAGCCTTTTTTCAGGCTGTTTAATGAGCTCAGGGTATCGCCCTTAGCCTGGTGCGATTGGTAAATAAAATGGTAACAGGCAGCACCGTTGTAATTGTTTTCAATTGAACGGCTAAAATGTTTAATGGCTTTATCCCAGTTTTCAGCTTTAAAAGCAGCCAATCCTGCATTATAGATGATGGCCGTGTCGACTACTTCAACATCGGATTTGGGCTTCATAAACGATAATTTACTGATTTCAAGAAACTTTTCGAAGCATTCAAGTGCAGTGGTAAAATCGTTTTTTTCGAAGGTTTGAATTGCATAATTGGTTAGATCGGTTTGCATGAAGGTAAATTTAACCATCAGACTTTTATACGACCGCCCTTCCTTATCGAGGTCCACCGCTTTCATATAAGAATCGAAAGCAGTAAAAAGAGGTTGCTGGGCAAGATCTTTCAGTCCTTTTTTATGAATATCCTGATAGATTTCGCCACGAACTTCCCAAGTGCGAGGCCAGGGAATCGACTTCACTGCTTTTTCATTATTCGGATCAATGGCTTCTTCGATAGCTTCTTTTGCTTTGGCGTAATCGCCTAATTCCTTATAATTAAGAGCGCTGCTTACTTTTGACCTCTGGGCAAAAAGTACTACCGATAACAAGATCAATAAAATGGTTGTTACTGATTTTCTCATAGTTGTCATTCTTTTTTGCGTTTTTATCTGATTTTATAAATGATCACCAGTTCTATCTCAATATTAAATATCAGGGGTAATCTCTTGAATATTTTCATCAATTTGATCTATTTCAGAAGCAAACTGTTCAATATCCTCCCCGTTGACTTCTTCACTTTTGGCTACCCTCGCAACAGAGGCAATTATATCTTCGTCTTTCAAATTGATCAGGCGGACTCCTTGGGCAGCCCTACCCATTAGCCTGACTGAAGAAATCGCCATCCTTATAGTCATCCCGTTAGTAGTAATGATCATAAGATCGTCCTGATCGGTAACGCTTTTAATCGCAACCAAGGCACCGGTTTTCTCTGTAACGTTGATGGTTTTTACTCCTTTTCCGCCACGGTTGGTGACACGATAATCTTCCAATTTTGATCGTTTACCATAACCGTTTTCCGAGACAACCATTACATCCTCCGATTGGTTTTCAACACATATCATGCCAACGACCTCATCGCCTTCCTCGAGCGAAACTCCCCTAACCCCTGAAGCTGTACGTCCGATTGGTCTGACTGTTGTTTCGTTGAAACGGATTGCTTTTCCTGATCTCACTGCCATAAGAATTTCGTGGTTCCCGTTGGTCAGGCGGGCTTCCAGCAATTGGTCGCCTTCGCGGATGGTTATTGCATTAACCCCATTCTGTCGGGGACGGGAATATGCTTCAAGCGAAGTTTTCTTGATTATTCCACCTTTTGTACACAAAATTATGAAATTATTATTAATGTAATTCTCATCACTCAAGGTGGTTACATTAATGAAGGCCATTACTTTGTCGTCCTGTTCAATGTTCAGCAGGTTTTGAATGGCTCTGCCTTTTGAGGTTCTGGTCCCTTCGGGGATTTGGTATACTTTTAGCCAGAAACACTTGCCCTTTTCGGTGAATAAAAGAAGGGTGTTGTGCATCGAAGCCACGAACATGTGTTCCAGGAAATCTTCGTCGCGGGTAGCTCCCCCCTTTGAACCAACCCCTCCCCTTCCCTGAGTCCTGAATTCTGTAAGAGGAGTGCGTTTTATGTAGCCCAAATGGGAGATTGTAATCACCATTTCCTCATCTGCATAAAAATCTTCCGGATTAAACTCCTCTGCATTTTGCTCAATGTTGGTTCTTCTTTCATCGGGATAAGCTTGTTTTAACTCGATGAGTTCTTTTTTGATGATGTCCATCCGCATCCATTCATTGGCCAGGATGTCTTTCAAGTGAAGGATTAATTTTTGAATTTCTTCGTATTCAGCCCTTAATTTTTCCTGTTCTAGACCCGTTAATTGTCTCAGCCTCATTTCAACAATAGCTCTTGATTGGATTTCCGACAGGCTAAAAGTTTCCATTAACCTTTCACGGGCTTCATCGGGGGTTTTAGAGGACCGGATGATGGCAATTACCTGATCAATATTATCGCTGGCAATGATAAGACCTTCAAGTATGTGTGCCCGTTTTTCGGCTTGGTCGAGTTCGTACTGGGTACGACGGATGACCACATCGTGTCGGTGCTGAACGAAGTATTTTATGAGTTGCTTCAGGTTCAACAACCTTGGGCGGCCATTAACGAGGGCTATGTTGTTTACGTTGAAAGTAGATTGAAGTAAAGTGAATTTGTACAGTTTATTCAATACTACATTAGAAATTTCCTCTTTCTTAATGTCAACCACAATTCTCATCCCGGTCCGGTCCGATTCATCGTTGACGTTTGAAATGCCCTCAATTTTCTTCTCGTTAACCAGCTCTGCAATTTTCATGATTAATTCGGCCTTGTTAACCTGATAGGGAATTTCGGTGATGATGATTTTTTCGCGCCCGTTCGGAGTGGTTTCAATGTGGGCTTTTCCCCTTAACACAATTCTACCCCTTCCGGTCTGGAATGATTCGATTACCCCTTGATAGCCATAAATAGTACCTCCTGTAGGAAAATCAGGTGCTTTGATGATTTTGATCAGATCGTCGATTTCGATATGGTTCTTATCAATGTATGCAATGATGGCATCAATGGTATCGGAAAGGTTATGAGGTGGCATATTGGTTGCCATACCTACGGCAATCCCTGATGTTCCGTTCACCAAAAGGTTAGGTAAGCGAGTGGGCATCACGGTGGGTTCCTGGAGCGATTCATCAAAATTAGGCTGAAAATCAACTGTATTTTTATCCAGGTCCGACAATATTTCTTCGGCAATTTTAGCAAGCCGGGCTTCGGTATAACGCATGGCTGCAGGGCTATCCCCATCAACTGAGCCGAAGTTTCCCTGCCCGTCGACTAGTGGGTACCTCAATGACCATTCCTGAGCCATTCGAACCATGGTCATGTAAACCGATGAATCGCCGTGAGGATGGTATTTACCCAATACTTCACCCACGATTCTTGCTGATTTTTTATACGGTTTGTTTGATTGAACCCCAAGCTCTTCCATACCAAACAATACCCTGCGGTGAACTGGTTTGAGACCATCACGAACATCAGGAAGAGCCCTTGAAACAATTACCGACATCGAATAGTCGATGTAAGCGGACTTCATCTGTTCTTCGATGTTAACTTTTATAATCCTTTCGTTTTCAAGCATATAAATAAATATTTTAATCGAGCTTTAAAAAGCGCATAAAAGTACAAAAATAGCTTCAGAATAGTGCCATGCACCAAATGCTTTATCTAAAAAATCAACACATTTACTTAAAGTATCAACAATTCTTTTTTTGAAACAATTAAAATATTGCAGCTGGAGAGAAATTATATATCTTAGTGTTTCATTTTAAATGAAGGATAACCCAAAACAACTATTTTTCTACTATGGATTCAAAGTTTTCACCAAAAATAAAGGATGTACTTTCGTACAGCAGAGAAGAAGCAATAAGGATGGGCAATGAGAATATTGGCCCTGAGCATATATTTTTAGGCATTATAAGAGATGGTGAAGGGGTTGCTGTGGATATTCTCAAAAACAAGGGAATTAATTTGCCCGACCTTAAATTGTTGATTGAGTCAGAAATCCGATCGGATCAGGTCCTTGAATCGCAAGCTTCGATACAACTCCTGAAATCGGCTGAACGTATTCTTAAGCTGGTTCACCTCGAATCAAGATCGATGGGGTCGACCGACGTCAATACTGGGCATTTACTCTTAGCCCTTTTGAAGGATGAAAAAGCCTTAATTACCAAGTTGCTTGCCAATTATGATATTGATTATTACGTTTTTAAAAAGCTTATGGTTGAATACCTGCAAGGTCAGATTGAAGCCCGTTCTGATTTTTCAAATGAAAATGATGACGACACAGGTGACATATATCCCTCAAAACCACATCATTCAGGAAGTCAAAACCCTGGAAGTGCAGGAAAATCGGATACCCCGGTACTCGATAATTTTGGGATCGACATTACCAAGGCTGCCGAAGAGGGAAGCCTCGATCCAATCGTTGGGCGTGATCGGGAGATTGAACGTCTGGCTCAAATACTTAGTCGCCGGAAAAAGAACAATCCCATCCTGATTGGAGAACCTGGTGTGGGTAAATCGGCCATTGCTGAAGGACTTGCCATAAGGATTGTAGAAAAGAAAGTATCAAGGGTATTATTCGACAAAAGAGTGGTTTCGCTTGACCTTGCTTCGATTGTGGCAGGCACCAAATACCGGGGCCAGTTCGAAGAACGCATGAAGGCCATTCTCAATGAATTGAGCAAGGTTACTAACGTAATTCTTTTTATCGACGAAATCCATACTATTGTGGGTGCGGGCGGAGCTACCGGTTCGCTCGATGCAGCCAACATGTTAAAGCCGGCTCTGGCAAGAGGCGATATTCAATGCATTGGGGCCACTACCCTTGATGAATACCGTCAAAATATTGAAAAAGACGGTGCCTTGGAAAGGCGGTTTCAGAAAGTATTGGTTGAGCCTACTTCCATCGATGAAACCATTCAGATTCTTAATAACATCAAATCGCGTTACGAAGATCACCATAATGTGTTTTACACCCCCGAAGCCATTTCGGCCTGTGTTAACCTCACAGCCAGGTACATTACCGACCGACATTTGCCTGATAAAGCCATTGATGCACTCGACGAATCGGGTTCAAGGGTCCACATTGCCAACATTAATGTTCCGGAACGAATCATCAAGCTGGAAGAAAAAATAGAATCGACCCGTGAAGAGAAAATTCAGGCCGTAAAAAGTCAGAATTTTGAACTGGCAGCCAGTTTCCGCGATAAAGAAAAAAACCTGATCCAACTCCTTGAACGCGAAAAGGAAGACTGGGAAAGAGAATTGATCAACCATCGTGAGGAGGTTTCCGATGAGAAGGTTGCCGAGGTGGTGGCTATGATGTCGGGGATCCCGGTACAAAGAGTGGCCCAGGCCGAGAGCAAAAAATTGCTTACCATGGCACAAGACCTAAAGGGAACCGTAATTGGCCAGGAACAGGCTATCGATAAAATTGTAAAAGCGATTCAAAGAAACAGGGCCGGATTAAAAGATCCAAACAAACCCATCGGTACCTTCATCTTCCTTGGCCCTACCGGAGTTGGAAAAACACAACTTGCCAAAGTGTTGGCCCAGTACCTGTTTGACTCAGGCGATGCCCTGATCCGGGTCGATATGAGTGAGTACATGGAGAAATTTGCTGTTTCTCGCCTGGTTGGTGCTCCTCCGGGATATGTAGGGTATGAAGAAGGTGGCCAACTTACCGAGAAAGTACGACGTAAACCTTATTCGGTGGTGTTGCTCGATGAGATTGAAAAGGCCCATCCTGATGTGTTTCATCTTTTGTTACAGGTGATGGATGAAGGAAGGCTTACCGATAGCCTGGGCAGAAGAATCGATTTCAAAAATACGATCGTGATTATGACCTCCAATATTGGTTCAAGACAATTGAACGAGTTTGGACGTGGTGTTGGGTTTTCTGTGCCCTCAGACAACAGCGAATCCGACCAGGCCAACTTCATCGTGCAAAAGGCTTTGAAAAAAGCTTTCGCTCCTGAATTTTTAAATCGAATCGACGATGTGATCATGTTCAATCCCCTCACTCAGAAAGACATTCATCGCATTATCGATATTGAATTGAAAGGGCTTTACCAAAGGGTAAAAAATCTGAATTACAACTTGAAGATTTCAACTTCGGCTAAAGATTATATTGCACAAAAAGGATTTGATCCGCAGTT
>CAZSIK010000168.1:0-9249 GCA_964606515.1 uncultured Prolixibacteraceae bacterium | reverse complement strand
GTTGCTTATTTTACTGATATTCAATTATTTATATTAATTTTTACCGAACTATTGAGCTATGTACACATATAAAATTCATTTACACAAAGAAGCCGAAGGCTGTTTTATGGTTACTGTACCAGCATTGCCTGGTTGTATAACACAAGGTGATGATATTGATGAAGCAATTGCGATGGCTAAAGAAGCCATTGAACTGTACATTGAAGAATTAAAGGAACGTGGAGAAGATGTTCCTGATGACAGCAATACATTCGAGTATTCTTTAAATCTTGTTACTGCATGAACCAATATCCAAAGTATTTGAGAACACTTTTGGAAGCAAACGGATTTGTGTTTAAACGAGCTAAAGGCTCTCATCAAATTTATTATAACATGAACTCAAATGTTACCATAATTGTTCCTGTACACGGCAACAAAGACATTAAAGAGGAGCTTTCCTTGCTATCCTGAAACAAGCTGGAATTGATAAAAATGAGCTTTAGAGAAAGCCTGAAAATCCACTCTGCACGCTCTTCCGGTTTTTTATAAGGTAAGTTCAATGCACTAAATTATTACGTTTATTTGATGTTCAGGTATTTAATGTCACCGGGTAATTCAAGTATATAATCGATGTTGCCGATCAGGTGGTCGTATTGTTCCACAACCGAAGCAAAACTCAATATCCGGCCATCGGCTGATTGTACGGACTTTCCCATAAATCCTTTTTGAGAACTATAATTAGTACGTTGGACAAGGCATTCTTTTCTGAACCGGGTCAGTTCCGATTTCAACCTGGGCAAATCGTTTTTGTACTGGTTCAGCAAAGCACGATAGCGGTCGTTGTGTTGGTTGTACTGATTGATGGCTAGGTTGAATTCCTTGACTTTTTGATTTTCTTTTTTCTGGGCGTTCAACTTACCTGTGGCATCATCAAGCTGATCGATCTGATATTGAAGCTCATACTGCGTTGCCTTTATTCTTTCCTTCACTATATCGGTAGCAATAACCCTTATGTGCCGGTAAGGTACTTTCTTCAATTCGCTTAAAAGCCGGGCATACAGCTCTTTCATCCTTTTAGTTTCCTCAGGTTCTGAATACAACGCTTCAACATGGTCAGAGATAAAATTTTCAATTTCTGTAAGATAATTGTCAATCCGGTAAAGATCATCCATATCAGTTATCGTCTGGCCTAAAATTGAAGGTTCACTGGTCCAGAGAGAATCGTTCGGGGAGTATAATTCATAGGAATTTCCTTTATTGTCGTAGGCTACCACAATCTGATGCTCATATCGCGAATCCATGGCAATACCCTGGTCGTAATAAATCCGCTTTCCGTTGCTCAGGGTAAGCAGGTTGCACACATGCCCAATTTCCTTACTTTGGCCGTTTTCAACAATCATCTGGTTCACTTTCTTCCCTTTATGGTCTTTTAAAACCGTGATGACCGAAACTACTGATGGCTTCAGACCCAATTGTGCCGCGATCAAGACCATACCTTTCGAGAACGATTCGCAATTGTACCTGCGACGGTCGGGATTGCCATCCCTTCCCGCCAACAAGGTATGCAGCGAAGTTTCCTGGTCTTCGATCTTTACTGCTTTATTGCTTTCATTTTTATAATAATAGGCATATACTTTTTCAGAATAATAGGAAGTTGACTTGAGAAAGTCGCCGATCCAAAGTGCCAGCTCATACTCAAATGAAGCCATATTGTTCGTTTTCAACTTTTTGGTATTTAAAGCTTCATTGTATACATCCTGTTCGTCCGAAACCTTTTTCTTGAATTGTTCCCAGGTGGGTTTGTTCCTGAGCATAAAATCCCATCCCCCCATCAACTGCCCTAAAATTGGATATTGACGTTGCAAGGCTTTGGGATCGCTATTTTTCGCAAAGTAGGCCCGAAACATCGATTCCAGACAGTTATCCACTTTTTTCCGTGCCAAATTGCTTGAGGTATCAGGAAAGCCAAAAACCCGGGCTTCTTTTTCCCACAAAGAATAAATTAAAAAAGGGTATGGATTTTCATTTTGCGTATCCCGGGCAAAAAGCAGATTCATTTGAGATGTCCATACAATGAAAAACAAAAGCAAAACGATCTTATGCATGAAGCAATTTTTTGTTGCCTACAAAAATAAAACAAGCACTGTATATTTATTTCTACCCTTAGGATTTATGCTATTTTTTTTATCGTAATTTTTTATTAAATTGTATTTTTATTTTTAATCATCATTATGAATTACAATAAATTACAATATATTTTCCTGATCATTTTTATTCATAAAAAAATATTAATACAATGAAGAAGGCTTTGAATTTTATGGGTTTGTCTTTATTCTTAGGAATTTTTCTGCATTCTTGTTTGTCGTTATTAACAGTCGATGTGAGCAAATTACTTACTGAAAATACCTGGTATTACAATGGGGTAAGAATTACCGGGGCTCCCGATACGAAGCTGGAAGACGACATCAATAAACTCTTCGATGCAATGGAAAAGAAAGATGAATATATCAGGTTCGATCCCAACGGAACTTATATTGAACATCAAATTAACCTGGGAATTGCCGAAGATGCTAAAGGAAACTGGAGTTATACCCCATCATCAAAACTTTTAATCATCGAAAAAGATTCTTTTATCGTGGTAAGTATTAATGAAGAAATGATGGAACTTCAGCTTTCCTCTTACGGAGTAAACGCGCTTCTGGGACAAGCCAGCACCTATTATCCGGGATATACAAATATTGGTGTTATTTTCATTTATAAAGCCATTGCCAACGATGAAACCCAAACAGGAAAGCTTGTTGACCCGCGTGACGGGCATGAATACAAAACAGTAAAAATAGGCAATCAGGAGTGGATGGCCGAAAATCTTGCTTATCTACCCGACGTGGTTCCTCCAACCAGCAACTATGGCTCCGATATTCATCAACGGTTTTATGTTTATGGCTATAATGGGGAATATATTAATGAGGCAAAAGCTACTGCAAATTACAAAACCTATGGCGTGTTGTACAACTGGCCGGCCGCGGTCAACGTTTGTCCTGCCGGTTGGAGGCTGCCCAACCTGATCGATTGGGAAGTTCTACAGGACCAGTTTGGTGGAGTTTCTGTTGCAGGGGGCAAGATGAAGGAAAAAGGAACGAGTCATTGGAAAACGCCTAATACCAACGGATCGAATACGGTTGGGTTCACTGCCTTGCCCGGCGGGTTCAGAAACCACCTGGGCTCGTTTGCAACCCTAAACGAGGTTGCTTATTGGTGGACATCGGAATATTCGGATGAACTAAAAGCCTGGCGGCGAGATGTAAGTTATAACCAATACGACTTAGCCCTGCATGCCTATCATAAGGAACATGGCTACTCGGTGCGTTGTATCCGCGACAGCATTTACGGAGCTTATACCGACGAAAGAGATTGGAAAACCTATAAAACCATCAAGATAGGCAACCAGGTGTGGATGGCTGAAAACCTGGCCTATTTGCCTCAGGTATTTTCTCCCGAGGTAGCCCAGGCTTCAAGTGATAAAGCACGGTACTATGTTTACAACCATAACACCAACGATTTGGATAAGGCGAAATTATCGTACAATTATTATACCTATGGAGCACTATACAATTGGCCGGCAGCGCTAAATGCCTGTCCCTCTGGTTGGCGGCTGCCCTCGCTCAACGATTGGGAAACTCTTCAGGAAGCGCTGGGTGGTGTTTCGGTCGCCGGGGGGAAGATGAAGGAAAAAGGAACCAGTCATTGGAAAAAACCCAACACTAACGGATCGGATGCAGTCGGCTTTACTGCCTTGCCCGGCGGGTTCAGAAACCATCTGGGGACTTTTGCCACATTAACTGAGGTAGGTTACTGGTGGTCGTTGAATGGTTCGGATGCAACAAAAGCCTGGCGACGCGACATCAGTTACAATCAGTACGACCTTGCCTTACATGCCTATCAAAAAGAACATGGTTATTCAATACGATGCATTCAAGATGATTCGGAATCAGGCACTTTTACCGACCAACGGGATGGCAGGACTTACAAAACGGTGAAAATTGGAAACCAGGTTTGGCTGGCCGAAAATTTTGCCTATCTGCCTTATGTAAATGATCCCAACGACAACTCGGCAACTGCTCCCCGTATATATGTCTATAATAACACCAGTACCTCGGTTGCCACGGCAAAAAACAGTCAGTATTACAACAAATACGGGGCACTGTACAACTGGAGCGCTGCCGTGTCGATTGCCCCGGCAGGTTGGCATCTACCCACTGATGAAAGTTATACCATCCTTGAAAATTATTTAGGGGGAAGAGAAGCAGCCGGTGGAAAACTGAAAGAATCGGGAACAGCTCATTGGAAGGCTCCTAATACCGGGGCAAACAACGAAAGTGGATTCACTGCCTTACCCGGAGGATTGTATCACTATATCAATTTTGGCTACGCCGGCGAAATGGGATTCTATTGGAGTTCAACACAGGAAGGCTCGGCACAAGCCTGGCGAAGGGATTTCGAATACGATACTTCGGCGAGCAATCGCCGTTATTATGGGAAAGAACATGCATATTCTGTTCGACTTATAAAAGATTGAATCTATTTTAGCTTAAATTTGAATTGAAGCATTTAAACTTAATTCTATGTACCGCATTATTACCTCATGTTGCTTTATCTGCCTAATTTTCACCACAGCCATGGGAAAACGAGTTCCCTACAGCCGTGCCCAACTCGTTGCTACTTCCTTCTTTCAAACCATGGACGACCCACAGTTAAAGAGCATTTCGGTTTCCGACCTGATCCCGGTAAGCCTTTCTCTGCCTGGTGAAAATAGGTTTCCCATTCAGAAAAGCCAAAAAAGCAAGGAAGATCAGCTCGTTTATTTCTTCAAAAAAAATGAAGGAGGCTTTGTACTAGTATCGGGCGACGACCTGGCAAAACCCATATTGGCATACTCAGTAGAAGAAATTGTAAATGAAGACAACTTGCCCGTAAATTTTCTCAAATGGGTTGATGGTTATAAAAAGGAAATAAGGTGGATAAGGCAACAGCCCGGATTGAAAAGCACTTCAGCCACTTCAGAGTGGGAGCAACTCGAAGCCGGGATGAAACCTGAACAATTGTCTGGAACGGCAGTAGGCCCACTGATGAAAACCAAATGGGACCAGAGTCCTTTGTACAATGATCTTTGTCCCCAAAAATACTGGTACAGTAACAAAGCCGTTACCGGTTGCGTGGCCACGGCCATGGCACAGGTCATCAAATACCACAACTACCCGGTTAACGGAACCGGGATCCATTCGTATTACCATTCGAACAACACTGTAACCTATGGCACTTTATCGGCTAATTACGGTGCGACCACTTACGATTGGGCCAATATGCCCAATCAATTAAACAGCGCTTCCACCGCTTCGCAAATTAAAGCAGTAGCTACCCTGATGCTCCATTGTGGTGTTGGGGTCGATATGGATTACAGTCCGTATTCAAGTGGGGCACAAATACTTGAGTCAAAATCGGCAGGAAGCTCCTGTGCCGAATCTGCCCTGAAAGAATTCTTTAACTTTGATAAAACCACCGTCAAGGGTGTTTTGCGCGAAGGGAAAACCACCAGCCAGTGGATCAGTCTGCTCAAATCGGAAATCGATGCCGGGCGTCCCATTCTTCATGGTGGTGTGGGCGATGGCGGAGGCCATGCTTTTGTGGCCGACGGTTACGACAGCAATAACTATTTTCACTTCAACTGGGGCTGGAGTGGCAATTCCGATGGCTATTATTCGGTCGATGCACTCAACCCTGTGGATTTGGGCACTGGAGCCGGAAACGGCAGCTACAACCGCTTACAGCAAGTAGTAATCGGCATTAAACCTCCTTCCCAAGGCAGTGGCACCAGCACTACAAAAATTGAAGACATCAGTCTTTATGCATCATTGAAACTTCCAAAAATTTATCAACTTAACGAATTCCAATTTGAAGTATCGATAGCCAATTACGGAACAGGAAATTTTAACGGTAATTTTTGTGCAGCTTTGTTCAATTCCGAAGGGAAATTTGTGAACTACATCGACTCATTGGATGCCTTTGTGAATCTCCCCTCCAATTTTTACAATTCCTACCAATTCAGCAACAATGGTTTGTCTGTTTATCCAGGCAAGTACATCGTCGGGATCTATTTTCGCCCTACTGGCAATAACTGGATTGCAGTAGGTGATGGCAGCTATGAAAATTTTATCAATATCGAAATTCTTTCACCTTTTGGAGATACTGATATTAAACTCTATGATTCAATTCGTGTTAGCCCCAATCCCATCATTGCTGGAAAATCGACCGAGGTGACGGCTAAAATAGCCAATTACGGATATTCTGAATACAGAGGACAGTTTGGGGCAGGTTTGTTCAAGCTGAATGGCGATATCGTGCAAACCTTCGAAATTATCGATGTTACCCTTTCCAAACAATATTGGCAGTTATTTACCTTTTCAGAAGAAAAAATTGAAGCAGAACCTGGAACCTACTACCTTGGAATGGTGCATTTCCCCAACAGTGGCGACGACCAGGTGGTAATTGCCCCGGGAGAATTTCTGAATCCGGTCGAGGTGAATGTAACCATCCCCCCCCTTCTTCCCGACAATTTCGAAAGCAACGATAATGTCTCGAGTGCCTCCGATATCTTACTTGAATTTCAACAGGATGTGCATTGGTATTATTACACCGGTTTGAATATCGACAACCAAAAGGATGAGGATTATTTCAAGTTTAACCTGCCTACGGGTTATCAATACAAAATTTGGGCAAGGGTACACGATGCTTACGATAATGAAATTGAGGATGAAGAATACAGTTGCGATGTGATTTTTGCCCACTCCGAAGAGGGCGAATGGTCGGAAGTATTCGATACCGAGATGGATGGCACCTACACCCTATACAACGGAGGGGATCTTTATTTTGGGGTAATCCCTTATTATGAGGGAGAAACCGGCACTTATTCAATCGAATTTAAAATCGAACGCTTAAAGGGATCAGAGATCGCCCATCTTGAATTTCCCGAAAAAGTCAGGATTTTTCCCAATCCAGCAAAACAAAGGCTTCATATTGAATCTATTGACCCAATTATTCAACTTGAACTAATCGATCCGACGGGGCGGGTTGTGTACCGGCAACCGGGTTTTAACTCAAGAAAAACCCAAATCGAAACAACTGGCTTATCCCGTGGAATTTATCAAATCAGGATCAAATACCCCGAAACAGTCCAAACCCAAAAAATTGTGCTCTATGAATAACATGGTATTGCTTTTACTGGTCTTCTTTTCAACCACTTGTGCTTGCTCTACAAAAGTGAGGGTTACAACTAAAATGGCCCATCAAACCACAGCTCCTTTCATTATTTATAAAACCAGGGCCGATTATTCACAATTAGTACCTGTACTTTTAACTCCAGAAAAAGATAGGATTGTTTCGTATCCGGCACCAGGCGATTTGAAAAATGCCGATGGGTTCATGTATCCTGTAGCCCTTCGCGACAGTTTTTTCTTCGACCAACGTGGTATTGGCCCCAACGTGGCTTTTACCTCTTTCACCTACGAACAATATTATAGGTTGGAGCATGCTCCATCGTTGGATGAATTGGATAGTTGCCTCATCGACCGCGACCCTTTGGTGGCGATGTACAACTGTTCTGCCCATTCCAAGATCAGGGGAAATACAAAAAAAATGAACCGGCTTGTAAAAGATGGTTTTCAACATTGCAATCAAATGAAATAAATTCGCTACTCTCGCCACTAATTCTAAACCTTTTATCTTTTTTAACTTCCGGTTATGCCCTTGTTTTTTTTAAAAACCCGAATTTTTCAACAGGATATTGTTATTTTTAGCCCCCTAATTTTAATTGTTTTGTTTCATGGCAAAAGAATATACAAACGACTTTCTGGTCGATTTCGGGTCCGATGGCCAGAAATTATTGCCAGTAGTAACGCAGGATTTTCATACAAAAGAAGTCCTGATCCTTTCGTTTATTAACCAACAGGCTTACGAAGAAACCGTGCGAAGCGGCTACGCAACCTATTGGAGCCGAAGCAGAAACGAGCTTTGGAAGAAAGGCCTCACCTCGGGCGATATGCTAAAAATAGAAGAAATTCGGGTCAATTGCGAGCAAAATTCTTTCCTCTTCCTGGTTACTCCTGAAGGGAAAGGGGCTTGTCATGCTAAAAAAGAAAACGGCCTGCCCTACCACTCCTGTTATTATCGCAAGATTGAACCTGATGGAAATTTGAAAGTAATAGAAAAAGAATAATGAGAGACAATACTTTAACCATAGGTATGCCGGCGGGTTCGTTGGCCAATCCTGGCCGCGGCGGCAACCTGATCCAACTTCTCGACGATTCAGGCTTTAAAACATCAGGCTACGAGGCCGGAGGGCCCAGCTTTTTCAAAACCGTGAATTTTATGTATGGTTGGGATGGCCGTCCGCAGGAATTCAGCGCTCAACTGGCCCTTCAGGAACTCGACGTGGCCATTGCCGGCGACGATTGGATCAAAGAGCGCATCATCGAATTCAAACTCGAATACGGGGTTGATATCCAACTGGAAAGGGTGCTAAACCTGAACCGGGGCGGGGTAAAATTGGTGGGCATTGTCAAAGGCGATTCGCCCTATAACGATACTGCATCATTTCTTACCGCGCTAAGCAACGAGAAAAAATTAATTACCGTAGTGGCCGAAATGCCCTACCTTGCCTTGAACTGGGTAAGAAAAAACCTTGAATCGATTGGACGGTTGGAACAATTCAACCAGTTTTCGGTACAGAAATACAAAACCCCGGCAAAAATCGATTCAGGAGTGTTGATATATGAAACCTGGGGAAAAACCGAATCGAAGGTATTGAACGAAGGAGCCGATTTCGGGCTTGAAATCACCCAAACCGGCAGTGCCATCAGAAACTATGGACTGAAAATAATCGAAGAGGTCTATTCATCTCAAACCAGTATCTGGATCAATCCCTTACTTAAAAAGGAACCCAAAAAAATGGAACTGCTCAAAATGTTCCTACTTAACATTTATGGTTCAATCAATGCCGAATATAAGGTTTTGGTAACCTTTAATGTGTCGAACCAAAAAAGGGATATTATCGATCGCTACCTGGCAGACAACAACCTGTTTGCCGACGAACCCACAATGAGCATTGGGAAAACCTACACGGTTTATAACATCCAGGTCGATACCAATGGAGGAAAGGTTCCTCTGGCCATGGTTCGGTATCAGCTGGCCGTTTTGGGGGCCACGCATATCGATACC
>CAZSIK010000167.1:0-9262 GCA_964606515.1 uncultured Prolixibacteraceae bacterium | reverse complement strand
TCCACGCAATCCGTTCCATTATCGGCGCAAAATTCAAAGTCGAAGGGGAACTGCGCTCAGAAAATCAACTTAATATTAAACGTTTGATGGACATCGGTTGTTACCGTGGAATCCGTCATCGTATTGGATTGCCGGTAAGGGGGCAGAGCACAAAAAATAATGCACGTACCCGGAAAGGCAAAAAGAAAACTGTTGCAAATAAAAAGAAAGCGACTAAATAATAAGTAACGGATTATGGCAAAAAAGTCAGTAACTCAAAAGAAAAGAGTCGTTAAAGTTGAAGCTTCAGGTCAACTGCACGTTCACTCCTCGTTTAATAACATTATCGTTTCAATTACAAACGATAATGGTGAGGTAATTTCTTGGTCATCGGCCGGGAAAAAAGGGTTCAGGGGATCGAAGAAAAATACCCCGTATGCGGCACAAACTGCATCCGAAGAGTGTGCAAAAATCGCTTACGATTTGGGATTACGCAAGGTTAAAGCTTTTGTAAAAGGTCCGGGTAATGGGCGTGAATCGGCCATCAGAGCCGTTGCTGGTTTGGGTATTCAAGTTACCGAAATCGTCGATGTTACCCCACTGCCACATAATGGTTGCAGGCCTGCAAAAAGAAGACGTGTATAATTAATGACATTTTAAAAGAAAAAGGATGGCAAGATATATTGGACCAAAGTCGAAAATAGCTCGAAAATTTGGCGAGCCTATTTTCGGTCCCGATAAGGCGCTTGAACACAAAAATTACCCTCCGGGTCAACATGGGATGGCACGCCGCCGGAAAAAAACTTCCGAATACGGCATTCAGCTTCGGGAAAAGCAAAAAGCAAAATATACCTATGGAGTTCTTGAACGTCAGTTCCGTAAACTGTTCGAACAAGCACAACGCTCTAAAGGTATTACCGGTGAAGAATTGTTGAAGTTGCTTGAATCGCGCCTCGACAATGTGGTATATCGCTTGGGAATTGCCCCGACTCGTGCAGCGGCACGTCAGTTGGTAGGGCATAAACACATCACGGTGAACGGAAAAGTAACCAACATCCCCTCCTTCCTGGTTCGACCAGGCGACGTGGTGGCTGTTCGTGAAAAATCGAAAACCCTTGAGGTAATTAGCGATGCTCTAGGATCGAAACGGTACGTAAAGTTTGCTTGGTTGGAATGGGACAATTCCCAATTCTCAGGAAAATTCCTTAACCGCCCCGAGCGAGAAGAAATTCCTGAAAATATTAAAGAACAACTGATCGTTGAGTTGTATTCGAAGTAATCACTTATAAACAAAAACTATGGCAATATTAGCATTTCAAAAACCCGACAAGGTGATCATGCTCGAATCGGACGACAAATGCGGAAAATTCGAATTCCGTCCGCTCGAACCCGGTTACGGAATTACCATTGGTAATGCCCTGCGCCGTATTCTTTTGTCATCTCTGGAAGGTTATGCAATCACCTCAATCAAAATTGATGGTGTAGAGCATGAATTTGCCACAATCAAAGGTGTTGTTCAGGATGTTACAGAAATCATACTTAACCTGAAGCAAATCAGATTAAAAAGTGAAATCGATGGTTTCGATTCAGAAAAAATCTCGATAACGATCTTTGGACAAAACAAATTCACTGCCGGAGACTTGAATAAATTCATGACCGGCTTTAGCGTGCTCAATCCTGAATTGGTAATTTGTGAAATGGAGCCCGATGTGAAACTCCAAATGGAAATTACCATCAATAAAGGCCGTGGTTATGTTCCTGCTTCCGAAAACAAAACTTCAGACGAAGAATTTGGGGTAATTCCAATCGACTCAATTTTTACTCCAATCAGAAATGTAAAATATACCGTTGAAAACTTTCGTGTTGAGCAGAAAACCGACTATGAAAAACTGCTTCTCGAAATTGTTACCGACGGTTCAATCCATCCGAAAGATGCCCTTAAAGAGGCTTCAAAAATTCTGATCTACCATTTTATGCTTTTCTCAGATGAAAAGATTACAATTGATACAGATGAGAAATTTTCAAACGATGAATTCGATGAGGAAATTCTTCATATGCGTCAGATGCTAAAGTCGAAATTGGTGGATATGGATTTATCGGTTCGTGCATTAAACTGCCTTAAGGCTGCCGATGTGGAAACTTTGGGTGAGTTAGTACAATACAACCGAAACGACCTGCTTAAGTTCCGTAACTTTGGTAAAAAATCGCTTACCGAACTCGATGACTTGCTCGTTAGCCTCAATTTAAGCTTCGGGATGGATATTTCAAAGTATAAACTAGACAAGGAATAAGAAACGATGAGACATAATAAAAAAATTAATCATCTGGGCAGAAAAAGCGCTCATCGTAAAGCGTTGCTTTCGAATATGGCCTGTTCGCTCATTTTGCACAAAAGAATTTCGACTACAATCGCCAAGGCTAAGGCTTTAAAAATGTATGTAGAACCACTTATTACAAAATCGAAAGAAGATAATACGAGTAATCGTCGTGTGGTTTTCAGCTATTTGAAAAGCAAAACTGCAGTATCTGAACTCTTCCGCGATATTTCGGTAAAAATTGCTGATCGCCCCGGTGGATATACCCGTATCTTGAAAACTGGAAGCCGGCTAGGTGATGCTGCCGATTTGTGTATTATCGAACTGGTCGATTACAACGAAGCAATGTTGAGCGCAAAAGAGGGCAAAAAAGCAGTTTCACGTCGTTCGCGTCGTGCCTCAGGTAAGAAAAAGGAAATTATCACAGTTGGAGAACCTAAAAAGGCAGTGGCCGAAACCGTTGCTCCTATAGAACCTGTTGTTGAAGCCAAAACTGAAGCGACAGAAGGTGAAGATGTAAAAGAATAATTCAAATATGTTCTTCAAAAAAGGGGCTGTTCTTCAGCCCCTTTTTTTGTTCCAGTTATCGCAACGAAGAATTGTTCAGGTAATGGCTGATCCGATCGACCAGAGCCTTTGCGTGAATGGGTTTTACAATGTAATCGTCCATCCCTGCTTCAAGACATTTTTCTTTCTGTTCACGAAACATATTTGAGGTAACAGCAAAAATTGGGATGCGCCCTTGTCCGTTTTCCATCGACCTTATTTGATAGGCTGTTTCAATACCATCCATCTCAGGCATGTGAATATCCATAAGGATCAGATCGTATTTCTGCTGCTTAAATTTATCTAAAGCTGATAAACCATTACAGGCGAAATCAACATCAAAATAACCTTCCAAATTATATTGAAGCAATAACCGGTTTCCCGCGTTGTCATCGACAACCAGCACTTTCCTTTTGGAAATCATTTTTTTCAATTAAAATTTTTTACTTTTTTTCAACTCCCATCAACAAATTTACGGAACTTTTCAGAAAGATAATACCTTTGATGAAAAGCATTTTAGTTTTTTCGCTAAAATTGTTCAAGGTAAACGATTGTATAAATGAATTTTGATTATTATAGTTATGAGTGAGGAACGACAAGTTATTTTTTCGATGTATCGGGTCAGTAAAACTTTCCCTCCACAAAAACAAGTGTTGAAAGATATTTCGCTTTCTTTTTTTCTGGGGGCAAAAATTGGCATTATTGGTCTAAATGGCTCTGGCAAATCTACCCTGATGAAAATTATTGCAGGAGTCGAAAAATCTTTTCAAGGAGAAGTAGTATTTTCCCCTGGGTATACCGTTGGATATCTAGAACAGGACCCCAGGTTGGATGATAATAAAACAGTGAAAGAAATTGTTCAGGAAGGGGTGCAGGAAATTTTGGATGTACTTGCCGAGTACGAAAGCATTAACAAAAGTTTTGAATTACCCGAAATTTACGAGAATCAAGACAAAATGGACAAATTGTTGAACCGGCAGGCTGAGCTTCAAGAAAAAATTGACCTCCTTGATGCCTGGAATATTGACAATAAATTGGAAAGAGCCATGGATGCCTTACGTTGCCCTGATGGAGATAAAAAAGTCGATTATTTGTCGGGTGGTGAGAAACGTAGAGTAGCTCTTTGCCGATTATTACTGAAGCAACCCGATGTGCTTTTGCTCGATGAACCCACAAACCACCTCGATGCTGAATCGGTTCAATGGCTTGAACAACATTTGCAACAATATCATGGAACGGTTATTTGCATTACTCACGACCGCTATTTTCTTGATAATGCTGCTGGTTGGATACTGGAACTTGATCGTGGTGAAGGGATTCCATGGAAGGGCAATTATTCCTCTTGGCTGGAACAGAAAGCCAAACGTCTTGAACTTGAAGAAAAGGGTGTTTCGAAGCGGAGGAAAACATTGGAACGCGAACTGGAATGGGTAAGGATGGCACCCAAAGCACGCCAAGCCAAATCGAAAGCCAGGTTAAATGCTTATGAATCGTTAATGAACGAAGATGTTAAAGAACGGGAACAAAAGTTGGAAATCTTTATTCCAAACGGTCCTCGCTTAGGGGATAAGGTTATCGAAGCCCATTCGGTTTCAAAAGCCTTCGAAGACCGGATCCTGTTCGAAAACCTCGAATTTACTCTTCCTCCCAATGGAATTGTTGGGGTGATTGGCCCCAATGGTGCTGGAAAAACTACTCTTTTCAGAATGATAATGGGAATTGAAAAAGCAAATGAAGGATCTTTCACCGTGGGCGAAACCGTTTCTCTTGGATATGCTGATCAAAGCCACACTTCAATCGATACAGAAAAAACAGTATACCAGGTGATCTCCGGAGGTCAGGAAGAAATCATGGTGGGGGGACGATTGATCAATGCACGGGCCTATGTTTCTAAGTTTAATTTCAGCGGAGCCGATCAGGAAAAAAAATGTGGAGTATTGTCGGGTGGCGAACGAAACCGGCTTCACCTGGCATTAACTCTGAAATCGGGCGCAAATGTTCTCTTACTCGATGAACCAACTAATGATATCGATGTCAATACCTTAAGGGCTTTAGAGGAAGGATTGGAAAATTTTGCCGGTTGCGCCGTAGTGATCTCACACGACCGATGGTTTCTCGACCGGATAGCTACGCATATCCTTGCTTTTGAAGGCGAATCTCAAGTAAAATTTTTTGAAGGATCATTCAGCGAATATGAAGATAATAAGAAAAAACGCTTGGGCGACATCACTCCCAAAAGGATCAGGTATAAAAAGTTAATGGTCTGAATCCATCATTCTGATGCGCCATTCTTTTGGGTATAGGTTGTTGTAACGATTTCCAGCCTTTTTTAACCAACCTAAAGGATTGTTTTCATAATAAACCAACAAGTAGGGATCGTTCTTTTTAGGAACGATCTCTTCTTTTCTTAAAAATTTTATTGCAAGTTCTTTCGTGAGGCTCTCATGACTAAAGGCAGAAGTATCGATTAATGTGGAAAGGGCAAAAGCATGTGAAAGAACCGTATTCCTGGCTTTAACTTCTCCAATTTCAATGCCGCACTGAACAATATTCAATTTGTCGACCAGGTGATGCAGTTCGTTACTTAATCCAGAGGGGAAGGCTAAAATCTTTTCTTTGAACATCCAAAAGTCGGACATTCTATCTCTTTTAATCCAATTGGCTGCCTCAACTGCTGGAGAACCCGATGCTTTCTGCAAAGGATATTTTTTTATCTTACCTGTTTTTGTTTTTGGGCCATCCTGCTTTTCAACCGCAACAACAAAAAAACCTTCCCCTTTAATATTGTGTTGAAAAAAGCGATAGCAGGGTAAGTCTTCAGTTTGTGTTATGCCTGAAAATGCTGAGATGTCAATATTTATAGGCAGTGCTTTCAACTCCGATACCATCCACTCTAGGTTTTCTTCATTTTCTTTATTGTTAAAAGTACAAGTTGAATAGATCAGGGTACCTCCTGGTTTAAGTGCTTCCCATACATCGGCCAAAATCCTTCTTTGTCTGAGGGCACATAAGACGACATTCTCTTCCGACCATTCAGCGATAGCCCCGGGATCTTTTCGGAACATTCCCTCGCCCGAACAAGGGGCATCCACCACAATTACATCAAAGAAACTTTGAAGTTGTCTGAATGAAGCGGGATCATTGTTGCTTACCACTACATTTGGATAGCCCCATTTGGTTATGTTCTCTGCTAAAATTTTAGCCCGAGAACGAATAACTTCGTTCGAAACCAACAACGATTCAGATGAAATCAATGAGGCCAGATGAGTCGATTTTCCTCCCGGAGCTCCACATAAGTCAAGAACCTTCAGCGCTTTTCCGTGTTGAGTGTGTTGCTTGATCACTTGTTCCAAAAACATCGATGATGCTTCTTGCACATAATATGCACCTGAATGGAACCGGGGGTCAAGTGTAAAAATGGGCCTTTCGGGCAGATAAAACCCGTAATGGCTCCATGGTACCGGTTCTAGACCGTTGGTGTTGAACTCCTTTTCAGGATTGATGCGTATGCTTACTGGAGCTTCGCTCCGGAGCGCAGTAAAAAAAAAATCAGATCCCGCCCCTAACTTTGCTTCAATGCTTTTTATGAAGGGGATTGGAAACAATCGATTTGTTGACATACTGTTTTTAGAATAAAAAGTTTCTCCAAAAATAGTTACTTACACCTTATTGACCTGCTTATGGAATATTTATTTCTTTAAAAAACCTTTATCTTTGAATAATGAACAAAAAAAAACAAAACCCTATTTTATGTTGAAATTCAGTAAGATATTATTGGTTGTACTTGTCTCTTGTTTGGCTTTTCCAGAAGTTTGGGGCCAGGTATTGTCTCCTTCTTCATCACTTGTTGATGAGAAATTGGAACAAAATGAAAGTGTTGATACTAGTTTTGTCGACAAAAGTGAGGTTGATGATCTAATTTGGGATCATTTAACGATTATTTCAGATTCAAGGCTTGACACTTTGTTATTTTCTTACCGCGATGAAAGAAATCGAAAAGGAACCTTATCGGGATATAAGGTGCAAATATTTACAGGAAAGATGGGTGACGCAAGGCAAATACGAGAAAACTTTATCGTAAAATATCCGGAATGCCGTGTTGAACTTAAATTCAACACTCCCGATGCTTATGTTCGGGTAGGAGATTGCCGGACACGAAGTGAAGCCATCAAGTTAAAATACTCGATTTTACAAGACTATCCCGATGTTTTCATTGTAGAAGATCAAATCGGGTATCCTCCTTTGTATGAAATCGATAAATATTAATACGACAGTAAATTGACTGATCAATGAGTGAACAAATCGGGCATGAATGCGGTATCGCTTTGATTCGTCTGCGAAAACCGCTTGAATATTACCAACAAAAATATGGCACATGGCAATATGGCTTGAATAAGCTTTATCTGTTGATGGAAAAGCAGCACAACAGAGGCCAGGATGGTGCTGGTCTGGTTGCTTTAAAGCTGAACAGTGTTCCGGGCGAAGAATACCTTTTTCGCTCCAGATCGATTCAGGAAAATCCCATTAAAGATATCTTTGATGGGATTTTTCAACTATTTGGGGTTTCTTCTGAGCGAAACCCTATTTTTTTTCACGATGCAACTTGGGCTAAAGAGCATCTTCCCTATGTAGGAGAAGCATACCTAGGCCATCTAAGGTATGGGACTTTTGGAAGAAATTCAATCGATTTCGTCCACCCCGTGATGCGCCAGAACAACTGGAAATCGAGAAATCTTGTTTTAGCTGGAAATTTTAACTTAACCAATACCGACGAATTATTTGATAAATTAATAAGCTTGGGACAACATCCAAGTGCCTATACCGACACGGTTACTATTCTGGAAAAAATGGGGCATTTCCTTGATGAGGAAAACCAACTACTATTTCGTAAGCATAAAAATGAAGGATTAAGCAATATTGATATATCTCCGGCAATAGAAGAAGAACTCAATCTTCAAAAAATGTTGGAAAGGACAACCCGTGATTTTGATGGCGGATACA
This sequence comes from uncultured Prolixibacteraceae bacterium, assembly GCA_964606515.1. Taxonomy (GTDB): domain Bacteria; phylum Bacteroidota; class Bacteroidia; order Bacteroidales; family Prolixibacteraceae; genus CAZSIK01. Next base: position 1,421 of record CAZSIK010000167.1, on the reverse strand, counting down.
CCATTGCTGGCATGATTGGTCATGGTGATGTATTTGTTACCCGAGATCCATGGGGAATCAGGCCCGCATTTTATTATCACGATGAAGAAATTGTGGTGGTTGCCTCGGAAAGGCCAGTCATTCAAACCGTAATGAATGTGCATTATTCCGAGGTGAAAGAACTGCAACCAGGCTATGCCCTTATCGTGAAAAAAAATGGGGTGATTAGTGAAGAATTGGTACGGATACCTGAGATTCAACGTTCCTGTTCTTTTGAACGGATATACTTTTCAAGAGGAAGCGATCGCGATATTTACAACGAACGAAAAGAGCTGGGGCGACTTCTTTCTACTACCATTCTCGAGAAAGTCGAGTATAACTTTGCCGATACTGTTTTTTCCTACATCCCAAATACCGCTGAAACTGCTTTCTACGGGATGATGGAGGGAGTACGTAGCCACCTGCTCGACAGGAAAAAGATACAAATCAAGGCATTGAATGGTGGCCTGACCGAAGAGAAAATTGCTGGCATAATTGCCGTTGAACCCCGGATGGAAAAGATCGCTATTAAGGATGTTAAACTGAGGACTTTTATCACAGACGATTCAGGCCGAAACGAAATGGTGGCGCACGTTTATGATGTAACATATGGAATTGTTAAAAATAGTATTGATACCCTGGTAATTATCGATGATTCAATTGTGCGGGGGACTACATTAAAACAAAGTATCCTTCGGATTTTGGATCGCTTGCACCCTAAGAAAATCATTATTGTTTCATCAGCCCCCCAGATCCGTTATCCCGACTGCTACGGCATCGATATGGCGCAAATTAGCAAATTTGCTGCCTTTCAAGCTGCCATCGCATTATTGAAAGAAAGAGGATTGGAGCAAGTGATTGAAGATACATATCAACGTTGTTTTGAACAACGAAACTTGCCCAAGGAAGAAATCATCAATTATGTAACCGACATTTATCTCCCTTTTTCAAACGAGGAGATTTCCACCAAAATTGCAGAAATGCTTAAGCCAGACGATTGCGAGGCCGAAATTGAACTGGTTTTCCAAACCGTCGATAATCTGCATAAAGCCTGTCCGGGTCATGCCGGCGATTGGTATTTTACCGGAGATTATCCAACCCCTGGAGGAAATAAGGTCGTGAATACTTCATTTATTTTGTATTACGAAGGGAAAGAAGGCAGGGGATATTCCTAGAATTGTGCATTCCAAAAAACAATAACTTGTTTTGAACAAAGACAAAAGGAAAACTGTTTTTATAGTCCGTTCTTTAGTTTTTGCGATACAATAAGTTGTTCTTTAAATCTTTTTTTAAAAGTATTGCTTCGGCAACAAACAGATACACAAACGCATGAATTGGCAAGTGTGTTTTTTTTAAAAAAACTTAAAAAAAGATTTGGATTGGAAAGAAAAAGGGTATTTCTT
>CAZSIK010000166.1:0-9282 GCA_964606515.1 uncultured Prolixibacteraceae bacterium | reverse complement strand
GAAGTGGTGAGGAACATCGTTACTTCAATGCTCCGGCTCAAAAATAAAGCTCACCTTGAAAAAGAACTTGCAGAAATCAAACTCAACTTCTTTACCCATGTTTCGCACGAACTGCGGACCCCATTGACCTTGATCCTCGGGCCTGCCCGTGAATTGATAAAAAAGGAGGTTTTAAGCGAAAAAGGGCAAGCTTATGCAAGCCTGATAGAACAGAATGCCTCGCGCCTGTTGCTTTTGGTAAACCGCTTGCTCGATTTCCGTAAAATTCAAAGCAAGAAAATGGAACTCCACTTAAGTAGGGTCGATTTATCCGACTTTGTAAGAATTGTATGCCGAAATTTTGAAACCCTTGCCCAACAGAAGAACATCAGATATTCGGTTGTGGATTCGAACCCGGGAATCATAGTTTGTATCGATCAGGAGAAAATGGACAGCGTATTGTATAACCTGCTATCAAATGCTTTTAAGTTCACTCCCGAGCAAGGGGTGGTCGAGGTAAAATTAAATGAAACAACAACCAGGGATGGGGTGATCATCGAGGTGAAGGATTCGGGACCCGGGATTGCTGATGTCAATTTACAACACTTGTTCGAAGCTTTTGCAAGTTTCCCGTTGCAAGGGATGGCTCCTTACTCAGGTAGCGGCATTGGGCTGGCTTTATCCAAAGAACTGGTAAAACTTCACGATGGCGATTTGAGCTATCAAGCTGCGCCAGGTGGCGGGGCTACATTTTGTATCCGGCTGAGAAAAGGATTTGGCTCGGATGCTTTGTCGTGTGTTTCTTCTGAACCTTCCCCTCTCTCCTCCGAGATAAAGGATGAATTCAGTATAAGCCCCTTGGTAACTCAACCCTTGGCTAATCTCAATAGACCCTTGGTGTTGGTTGTTGAAGATCATCCCGAACTCCTGAATTTCATTCAACTGCAGCTTTCAGGTTACTACAGGGTTGAAGGAGCCTTGAATGGAAAGGAAGGCTTTGAAAAGGCATTGAAATATTTTCCCGATCTCATCATTAGCGACATAATGATGCCAGTGATGGATGGCATTGAGTTGCTTGATAAAATCAAGAATGCTTTTGAAACCAGTCATATACCCGTGGTATTGCTAAGCGCAAAATCTTCGGTAGAAAGCAAAATCGAGGGCTTACAATATGGAGCCGATGCTTACCTCACCAAACCCTTTTACGGAGAGCATTTAGTAGCCCAACTCGATAACTTGCTGCAGAAGAGAAGGGTGCTTCGGGAGTATTACATGCGTGGCCGGCCCGATGAAGCCATTCTGCATGGGATTAACCTTAACGAGAGGGATAATCGTTTTATTGACCAAGTAAAGACCCTTGTTGAAGAAAATTTGATTAATACCGATTTCAAAATCGAAGATATTTACAGCCAGTTAGGAATGGGCCGAAGTAAATTTTCGGATAAGTTAAAAGGCTTGACAGGCTTGTCGCCCATCGATTTTGTAAGGGAATACAGGTTGAACCATGCAAGGACACTGCTCGAAACCTGCACGTATAATGTTACCGAGGTGTCGTATCTTTCAGGTTTTACCGATGCTGGCTATTTTAGTAAATGTTTTAAGGAAAAATTCGGAGTGAATCCTTCAAATTATAAGCCTCGAAAAAAAAGTTAAGTACAATTTATCAATAGTATAAAAACCTTTTGATCTTCTTTGTAGCTGTTTTTTCGAACGGCTCGGGTTGTACCACAATTATTTGTACACGAGAAAACTTGTTGACTTGTGAATTCACATAATTATGAAGTTCGTCTTTCAATTCTTCCACTTTGGTGTCGAGAAAATTTTGTGCATTTTCTCTCATCTCCTTGTAGCGACTTTCCAGTTCTTCCATATTGAAATGAACCATGGCTACCAACTTTCCTTTTTGTTGTACTACGAGCGACTCAAGTACAAATTTAAAACGGTTGATGATGGCTTCAATTTCCTCAGGATATATGTTCTCACCCCCCGCCAGCACAATCATGTTTTTTAGTCGGCCTTTGATGAAAAGATATCCGTCCTTATCGATACAGCCCAAGTCGCCGGTTTTGAACCAGCCATCGTCGGTGAGTACTTCCCTGGTGAGTTCAGGTTCTTTATAATAGCCTTTCATCACATTATCGCCCTTGGCCCATATTTCACCCTGACCGGTAACCGGGTCTGGATTGTTGATCTTTAATGTTACCCCTTGCATGGCCGGTCCTGTGGATTGATGTTTCCCCTGGTACGAATCGAAACCGGCAAGTAAAGGTGAAGTTTCTGTAAGTCCATACCCAACAGCGTATGGGAATTTACTTTCGATCATGAAGCGCTCCACTTCAGGGGCAAGCTTTGCTCCGCCCACACCAAAGAATTTGAGGCTGTTCCCGAAGGTCTTGTATAATTTTTTGCCTGCCACCCCATTCAGTACCCTTCTGAATACAGGTATCTTGTAAAGGTTTCTGGTGAGGAATTTACGGTTAATTTGAGCCAAAACCTTTCCCTTGTATATTTTTTCCATGATCAGGGGAACTGTAAGCATTACAGTAGGTTTTACCTTTTCGAGTGCGGGCAGAAGTACCGAAGGAACCGGTGGCTTCCTGAGGTAATAAATTGCTGCGCCCATACTCAATGGGAGTATTAATCCGATTGTGTTTTCGTAGGTGTGCGACAGGGGCAGAACTGAAACAAGCCGGTCGGTAGAATCCATGGGATGGATTTTCCCTGAATTTATTGCAGAGAAAACCAGGTTCTTATGAGTTAGCATCACGCCTTTCGATTTGCCTGTTGTGCCCGAAGTGTAGATAATCGAAGCCAAATCGCCGGCAAGGGGTTCTTCCCTGTTTTCAGGTTTAGAACCTGGAATAATCGCCCCGGTAAGTTGGTCCAATGCTTCGAGTGCAGTTCCTTTGGAAACCACGGCAAAATTTTCGATCAAAATTTGTGATTGCAGGTTCGGGGTATTCAACCCAATAATTTTTCTATAGAGCGATTCACCAATAAAAATAGCTTTTGCTTCAGAATGGTTGACCACATTCTCGATTTCGTTCTCATGAAAATCGGGGAGAATAGGTACTGCTATGGCCCCCATCATCGTAATGGCAAAGTAGCTGATGCCCCAGTTGGGTTGGTTGCTGCCTAAAATGGCCACACGATCGCCCTTTTTGATTCCTTGCTTTTCAAGTACACATTGAACTTCTTCAATCCGCTCAAGCATCAATGAATAAGTGAGCGATTGCTCGCCAACAAAATTTAACGCAGGATAATTTGAATTTTTAGTAACCGAAGCGCGTATAACCTCTCCCAGTGTGTAATTCATCACTCTCTTCTCCTTTCTCTTTGTTAAAGTGCCACAAAGAAAACAAAAAGAGAGTTTAAAGTTTAAATCTTTTTTTGTTATTTCCAGAAAATAATTGTTAATATATGGATAACCAGTAAGTTAATTAAAAAAGCGAATGGACGAAATCGACGAAGTATTCGAATAGTTTATATTATAAGGAAAAAACAGTTAATTTCCCCCTCAATTATTTTGGGTTTATGGAAGAGAATTGGATGGATTTTTTTAAACATGATCGCTTCGCAGCTGCTGCCGGGATTGAAACCCTCGAAGCCAGTCGGGGTTATTGTCGTTGCAAGATGGCCATTGGTGAAAACCACATGAATTCGGTGGGGGTTGTGCATGGTGGAGCCATCTTTACCCTGGCTGATTTTGCCTTTGCCGTTGCATCAAATAGTCACGGGCAACTTGCCCTGGCTGTTCAGGCAAGCATTTCGTTTCTTAAATCGGTTAGTTCAGGTATCTTGTATGCCGAGGCGCACGAGGTTGCCGAACCCACTCGCCTGGGTTGGTACGACATTTCGGTTACCGATGAAATTGGCGACTTGGTAGCAAGGTTTAGTGGTTTGGTATACCGTAAACGTGAAACTTTATCGTTTAAACTATGAAGAAAAAGCTGTTCAGTTTGTTTTCAATCCTCGCTTTCCTTTGCATTTTCTGGTTTGCAGGGCCACAATTGCCTGAAGAGAAAATAAATAAGCAACTTCCTGATTTGATTGTTGATATCGATACTTTGGCTCAATGGGTCGATCAACGGGAATCCAGGACAAAACTCAGGCCCGATAATCAGGCGCGAATTGTCTGGGCAAACGATTCTCTTCGTGTAAAAACCAGGTTTTCGGTGCTTTATCTTCATGGTTTTTCGGCTTCGTGGTACGAAGGATACCCAGTTCATGTTGAATTTGCCAGGATGTTGGGAGCCAACTTATACCTTAGTCGCTTGGCTGCGCATGGCCTTGAGACTTCCGATCCGTTGATCGACATGACTCCTTATCGCTTATATGAATCAGCTAAGGAGGCTTTATTGATTGCAAAGGAACTGGGTAATAGGGTAGTGGTAGTTGGAATGTCGACAGGAGGCACACTTGCCTTGAAACTTGCTGCCGATTTCCCTGAACTGGTCGATGCACTGGTTTTGCTGTCACCCAATATTGAAATTTATGACGCCGGAGCCAGCTTGTTGTCAGGCCCTTGGGGGTTACAGATAGCTAAAATGATTGGAGGTTCAGGGAAATACCGGTATTTGGATCCAGGATCGGAAACCGAGCAGAAATACTGGTACAAAACCTACCGTTGGGAAGCTACGGTTTATCTTCAGCAGTTGATCGATATGAGCATGAAACCTGTTACCTTTGCTCAGGTAAAGCAGCCTCTTTTCTTGGCATACTATTACAATAATGAAAAAGAACAGGACAAAATCGTGAAAGTAAAGGCCATGCTTAATATGTACGGACAATTGGGCACCCCTTCCGGCTTGAAATTTAAGGTAGCTTTGCCCAATGCTGGCCGGCATGAAATTGCTTGTGAAGAAACTTCGAAGAGTATTGAAGAATTGTTAGAAAGAATTGATCCTTTTGCTTCACTTCTTTTGGCAACCCTTTGAGAAAATAATTGTCGTTTAAGAGATCAATTAAAAACAAAAAATATGAAGAAAATAGCCTTGTTAGCCATGTGCCTGTTTGTATCAGGTTTTCTATTTGCTCAAAATAATGTGTTAAAAACTGGCTTGCCCAATATCTTATACGGCGAATACCAGTTAGGTTACGAAAGAATGATCAACAGTTCACAATCGATCCAACTGAAAGCCGGCTATTTTCAACCGGTTTCCAGCTTTTTGATCGATAAGGATTTATTCCGTTTTACCGATCAATATACAATCAAAGGAGTAGATGGAGGATATCAGACTTCGTTGGAATACCGTTTTTACATGGTTGAAAACGAAGGATTAAAGGGGTTGTATCTTGCCCCTTATGCCCGCCTGGCCCAGTTGTACATGGGGCATACCGATGTGGTAAAAAACCTTGAGTTCGATGTATCGACAAGATTTACCCTGGCAGGTGTTGGGGCCCAGCTGGGCTACCAGTGGCTCATTAACGACCGCTTCTGCATCGATTTTAACTTTTTCGGAGCCGGCGTTGATTTTTGGGTTCCAAGGCTAACTTATTCCCGCGAGGGCTATACTGAATACAAAAACATTGAACCCGATATCCGTGCAGCGCTTGAAGTAAGCGATGACGTGAAAAAATATTTCAATCCCTCGAAAAGACTAACCACTCAAGCAAGTACCGACAAGCTCGTAGCCCGGATGCCTTTCGTGTTGCCAGGGTTCAGAATTGGGTTATCGGTGGGGTATGCGTTTGGAAAGTAAGCAGAAATTTCTTCCTAAAGTCACCTGTTAAGGATTTTTTAAGTGTCATATGCTTAAATGGTCGTTTTTATTGATTAACGAGAGGAGCTCTTAGTCGTGAAGAGAATATTTTACAGTTTAATTTGGGTGCTTTGGAGTCAAATTGCCTATAGCCAAGCTATTCAATTGACTAATTTGCCCACGTTGCACCTTACTACCCAAGACCGCAAACCGGTTACTTCGAAAGAAATCTATCTTCCCGCGAGGGTAACCATTAAGAGTTCCAATCAAAATCAAGTTGTTACCGATATAGCTGCTGAAATCAGGGGCAGGGGAAACTCTACCTGGACCATGCCCAAAAAGCCGTTCAGGTTAAAGCTGGAACAGAAAATGAACTTTTTTGGATTGCCGGCAAAAGAACGGAGCTGGGTGCTTTTGGCAAATTATGGTGATAAAACATTGATAAGAAATGCGGTAGCTTTTAAAATAAGCGAAATAGTGGGATTGGAGTTTACTCCCCAGGCACTCTTTGTCGATTTGTTTTTAAATGGGAAATTCCTTGGAAATTATATGGTAACCGATCAGGTTGAGGTGGGCAAGGCCCGGGTCCCTGTCGAGAAACAAGAATCAAGTAACACCGAAGTTCCCATCATCACAGGTGGTTACTTGCTCGAAATTGATGGTTTTGCAGCCGCTGAACCATTATGGTTTTCGACTGACAAAGGCTTAAAAATAACGGTAAAATACCCCGACGATGAGGAGATCAATTCCCAACAGGTGAATTATATTTCTCGTTATATCAACGATTTCGAAAAAGTACTCTTTTCTTCTTCATTTAAAAACCCAGTTTCAGGATATCGAGCCTGGGTCGATACAGCCTCTCTGGTGAATTGGTATATTGCTAGCGAACTGACGGGGAATCCCGATGCATTTTGGAGTACCTATATTTATAAGAAACGCAATGATCCAAAACTGTATTTTGGCCCGCTGTGGGATTACGACATCGCGTTTAATAACGACGACCGACTTGGTGATGCTACACGTAAACTGATGCGTACATCTGCTCATAATCCACGTACCTGGATCGAACAGTTCTGGAAAGACGACTGGTTTCAGCAAGCAGTGGAAAGAAGATGGCTCGAATTGAGAACCGGGCTTTATGAAAAGCTTGAAACATATATCGATAGTACTACCTCCGAAATTTACGCTTCGCAACAACTAAACTTTGCAAGTTGGATCGTAATCAATAAAAAAGTACACAGGGAAACTTTTCTTTTTCAAACCTACGATCAAGGGGTCAATTATCTGAAAGAATACCTCAGGGCCCGTATTGCCTTTCTCGATGAGAGCTTTGTATTGCGCGAGCCCGAGAAGCCTTCTGCCCCATTTGTGGCCGAAAGTTTTTACTATTCAATCATGAACAGGAAAAGTAATAATGTGATTGAAGTGCCGGAAGGCACAGCTGTTCCGGGTTCATTATTGTCGCTTTGGGAACCTGAAGAAGGAAATGATAAACAGCTTTGGAAAATAGAATCAAGCGGTACGGGCTCATTCCGGTTTATCAATAAAACAACCGGTATGGCGATGGCTGGCAACGGTAAAGGCAATAACCTGAAACAGGTTCCACTTAACCTGTCGGATAAAACACAACTTTGGAAAATCATCCCGGTACATTTCGGAAATACGTACGGCATTGTTAATCAATCGTCGGGGTTATCGGCCAACAACAGCGGCGGCGGTATGAATAACGGCAACGCAGTTATCGAGTACGACAACAATATCTATTCAGCCGAGAAAACCAATCAACATTGGTATATACAAAAGATTGAAAAAATTGGTGACGGACCATCCAAATCCCTTAATATGCTTGCAACGAATAAGGCTACAAAAATATTTCAGGAACCAAGTACCAAAAACCTGATTATACTCACGAAAACGAAGCAAACAGTTTACATATATAACATGAATGGTGTTGTGCTCCAAAAAATAGAAGCTAGCGATAACAATAAAACTAATGTCGATCTTTCTACTATGCCCAGTGGGATTTATATTGTTAAAACCAATGATGTTGCGGTTCGTGTTCTGAATAAACGATAGGACACTTCTAGGGTCTGCTTCCAGCTCTTTTTTTAAATCTTGATTTGCTTACCCTTTCCAGAATTTGGTTACCAACGATTCGGTAATCAGGAAGGACAGGGTTAACAAAAGAAATAACCTCCAGAATTGTTTTCCTGAATAGAGATCTTTTATGGCTGCGTTGAATCCTTCGTTCTGGGCGGTAACTACATTTGTGTTCCGTGCACCCGCTTTGTGGAAACCGGTTTCCATTTCATCAGAGGTGTAAAAAGCAAGGTCCGATTCGCTTAGCTGGTAATTAAATGCCAGTATTGAAGCCATCTGACGATCGAGCAAAAGTTCGTAATGGCCAGCTTCTGGAAGGTTGTCAAGAAACAAGGTAATGCGGTTCCCTTCGCCTTTGCGCAGGGTAGGGAAAAGCATCTCGCCCGATTGCAGATTTTTCATTTGCGGGTTTTGAGCCTGCATGGCGGTAGGAAGTGCAACCGATGTGGCTTGGCCAGGCTCAATTACGTGATAATGTTGTTGTTGGCTCGACGAGGTTAACACTAGATTGAAAAAGGTGGGCACAAAGAGTAAATGCTCGGTGAAACGGTTTGCCAAATGAGAAACCTGAAATGAAAAGACTACCATACGGCCTTTTCCCAAACTGGAAACAGAAAGTGCTTTCGTGTTGTCGGCAAACTCCATTAGATTGGTTTCGAATAGGTTGGTCGATTGGTTGAACCGCATCCGGGAATGAATCACAGGAAAATCGACCTTTAAATCTTCGTCTTTAAATACATCTTGATAAATAGGGTGGTCAAACAATACCTTTGAAATGGGCACTCGCATGGTATCCTTTTTGGCTATGGTGTTACTGCCTAAACTTTCAAGGAAAAAGTTGTAGGAATTGAGGTCTCCGTTATTGTCGGGGATGAACACCAGCGTACCTCCGTTCATTACAAATTGTTTTAAGGCTTCGGTTAACCCAGTGGGGTACGAACGGAGTTCGTTTAGGAATATGGTGGCATAATTACTTAATTTACTGATTTGAAGCCTTTCTTCCGATTCGACTTCAAGATCAATGAAATTATCGTTAATAAATAGGGCCTCAATGCTTTTTTGCCTTACCGAATTTATTCTCCCTGGCATGATCGAGAGAACTTTTATTTTGTCGGCCACCAAATATGAAAAATACATGGCATTGTCGTAGACGATGGGGTAATCTGAAATTTCGATTTTTCCCGACTGGAATCCTGTATTTTGGTTGGTATAGGTAAGTATTGTTTCTATATTTTCCCCCGCATTAAGATCGATGGTGGCAATTGTTTTCAGGGTATCGTTAATGTATAGTTTTACAGGTATTTGACGGTATTCTTCAGAAGAATAATTTTTAATTCTTACCTTCAGTTCTTCCTGTTGTTTCAAGTAGTGGGCCGGCGTTTCAAACCAGCAGGAATCGATACAAATATTTGCCACAAGGTTTACCGGCACAGGAATCAGGTTATAGGTAGTGGAAGTATCGGGTTTGAGGGCCAAGGTTGAAGAGGTAACTTTCTGGAAA
>CAZSIK010000165.1:0-9387 GCA_964606515.1 uncultured Prolixibacteraceae bacterium | reverse complement strand
GGTTGGTACCGCAAAGCGTTTTTCATTCCTGAATCCGACCTTGGAAGAAGGATTTCAGTATATTTCGAAGGGGTGCACCGTGATGCAAAGGTGTGGATCAATGGCCACTATCTGGGAAACGAACCCAGCGGGTACAGCTCGTTTTACTACGACCTTACAGCCTACCTGAATTACGGGGGGCAAAACGTGATTTCGGTGCGGGTAGATGTAACTTATGAAGAGGGATGGTATTACGAGGGAGCCGGTATTTACAGGCATGTGTGGCTAGACAAGACCAATCCACTCCATGTGGCACAACACGGCACTTTTGTTTATTCAAACCTGAATGAAAACCGAGCCGATCTTACCATCAGTACAAGAATAAAAAACGATAATCCGGTAGCAGCTGCCTGTACAGTAAAACAAGAATTAAAAAATACCGAAGGACAGGTAGTAGCCAGGGCAGAATCGGGTTTAGCCCAAATTGAACGGGTTGGTGAAACGCAAGTTTTGCAAAAAATGATTGTCGACGGTCCCAGACTCTGGTCAATCGAAGACCCTTATTTATACACCCTGGAAACTTCAGTCATCAGCAATGGAGAAGTTGTCGACCAATACACAACTCCAACGGGTATCCGTACCATCAGGTTCGATGCCGACAAAGGCTTTTTCCTGAATGGCAAACCGGTTAAACTGAAAGGTACCAACAACCATCAGGACCATGCCGGGGTTGGAACAGCAATTCCCGACGAATTGCAAGCCTTCAGGGTGAAAAAGCTAAAAGAAATGGGCAGCAATGCCATACGGAGTTCACATAACCCGGCATCGCCAGCCTTGCTCGATGCCTGCGACCGATTGGGTATGCTGGTCATCGACGAACACCGCCTTATGGGCACTGCCCCCTTTGTAAAAGACCAGTTGACCCGAATGATCGTGCGCGACCGCAACCACCCGTCAGTAATTGTTTGGAGCCTGGGTAACGAAGAATGGGCCATCGAAGGGAACATCATTGGAGAACAAATCATTGCAGAGATGCAGGCCTTTGCCAACACACTCGACCACACGCGACCAAAAAATGCAGCCAGTAGCGGAGGCTGGGGCAATGGGGTCTCAAAGCACATCGAAGTGATGGGCTTCAATTACCTGAACCACGGGAGCCACGACGAATACCACAAAAACTTTCCCAACACTCCGGGCATCGGCACCGAAGAAGGCTCGACCAATACCACCCGCGGAATTTATTTCGACAACCCTGCCCGACAACATTTAGTGGCTTACGACAGGCCAACCTCAAACGGCTATTTTTACAGCATCGAGCATTGCTGGAAGCACTACGACGCACGCGAATTCCTGGCCGGCATGTTTATCTGGACCGGCTTCGATTACCGGGGAGAACCTACCCCCTATGGGTGGCCATCGATCAGCTCTTATTTCGGGATGTACGACGTGTGTGGGTTCCCCAAAGACAATGTATTTTATCTGAAATCGTGGTGGGGCAACGAACCGGTATTGCACCTCCTGCCCCACTGGAACTGGGCAGGCAAGGAAGGTGAAACCATAAAAGTGGTGGCCTACAGCAATTGCGACGAAGTAGAACTCTTTGTAAACCGTAAAAGCGCAGGCAAAAAAAACATGGAAAAAAACAGCCACCTTTCGTGGGAAGTTCCTTACAAACCTGGCTCTATTAAAGCGGTGGGATTTAAAAATGGAAAGAAACTGCTCGAGAAGAACATTGAAACCACTGGCTTACCAAGCCAAATTAAGCTGGAAGCCCACAAGGCGGTTCTCGATGCCAACGGCGAAGACCTTGCCATTATCACGGTATCGGTTAGCGACAACAAAGGACGCTTTGTTCCCGATGCTGAAAATAAAATCAGCTTCGAAATCGAAGGGCCTGGCAAAATCATCGGGGTAGGAAATGGCGACCCCACCTGTCTTGAACCCGACAAACTAACCGACCAATTTCAATTTATAAAGATCGATAATTGGAAAGCCAAAGCAGTTGAAAACAGGGAAAACCGCCCTGAAACTGCAGCTGGCTACGACGATTCAGGCTGGGAACCGGCCCACCGTATACAAAGTAAACCGGTGAAACCATCAGCCATTGTATACCGGGGACAGTTGGAATTACCTCAGGACATCAGCAGAGCAAACTTGAATTTATACTACAAATGCATCGGAAACGAGCAGATGATCTACATCAATGGACAAGCCGTTTCAGAGAACCTGTCGCAAAAACAGGAACAGCATACTTTTACGCTGGATGCCTCGCTGGTAAAACCGGGAAAGAACGAGATAGCGATAGTAGCCACACCCTTTCAGGTGCGCAACTCGTGGGACAGCCCAAATACCGACCCGGGAATTATAGGGCTGAAAATCCCGGCCGAACAATACAGCAGAAGCCTCTTCAGCGGATATGCCCAAGTAATTGTTCAAACTTCGAAGGAAGCAGGTTCAATTAAAGTAACAGCAAAATCTGATGGATTAACTCTTGCAACATTGGTCCTTGATGCAAGGGAATGTCAGGCCAGACCGGCTGTTCCGGCCCAGATAACTATCAAATAAAAATAAAAAAGGAAAAGGCTTATTTCTTTACAAAAACCATTTTTTCGTTCATATCACCGAACGAGGAGCTGGCTTTGCTGTCGAGAATCAGGTTGTCGCCTTCTTTGGTATATACCTCAGTGATGGACACTTCACCACCATCCTGCATGGGAATTTTTGAGGTTACGGTAAGCTTTTTATCTTTTTTGCTCCACACAGCAACCGACTTTTTTGTGGTGTCCATGAATCCCTGGTTGGTGCATTCCTTGCCATCCAAGGAATATTTATCGGTCATGGTGAAAGAATTGCCTTGAAAACTAGAAAAGCGTTCAATTTGAAAATCTTTCTTACTAACCTTGATAATCAATTTATTAGGAGCCATACTAAACTGTTCATTAAGCGTACTTTTTGAACGGTCGATTTCGAAAGTTCCTGTAAACTGTTTTTGTGCTTTAGCAGAAAAAGCAAGGAACAACACTGCTGAAATAAGGAAAACCTGTTTCATTTCATTTAAGTTTTTTAGTTAGAATGTATTGAATGGGTTTGCTCAAAACTACCATTCCTTTTTTTAAAATACAAAAAACCACTTGCAAAAGAAAAAAATATCAAAGCAATAATTACCCAAAGCAACCAACCGGGCACTTGGGCATCGCTAGTGCCTGCATACGAATGCATTCCGGTAAGAAAATGGTTTACCCCGAAAAAAGTCATCAAAATTGAAGCAATAGCCCAAAAAGAAGCAAGGTTAAACCAGAATAGATCTTTCATCGACGGAATTAGCCGGATGTGGCTTACAAAAGCATAAACGAGGATGCTGATCAGGGCCCAGGTTTCTTTAGGATCCCAGCCCCAATAACGCCCCCACGATTCGTTGGCCCAGATTGCCCCGAACAAGGTACCGGCAGTTAAGGTGTACAAACCAACTGTCAACAATAATTGCATCATGGCGGCACTTTGTTCGGTTTTTTCAAGAAGCAGGGCATGGTTCTTTTTTTCACTTACAAGGAAAAGAACCATGTTTACAAAAGCGGCAAGAGCCACCAGTGCAAACAATGAATAAGATGAAGTAATTACAGCTACATGGATGCTTAACCAGGGCGATTTCAATACCGGCACCAAATTCCCAATTTCAGGGTTACTGTTGTTCAACCCGGCAACAAGTAGAAAGGTAAAGCCAACCAAAAACGATAATGCCAAAGCCAGGGGTTGTTTCCTTGCCACCAGCGTTCCGGTTAAAATGGCAGTCCACGAAATGAACAACATGGTTTCGTATGCGTTGCTCAGGGGAACAAAGCCCCCGATGTACCACCTCAACCCGATACCAGTTGTATGCAGTGCAAAAAAAACAAGCGAAAAAAGGAAAAACAATTGATTCATCATCTGGGGCATACCAGTTTTGCGGAACAAGAACAGGAAAAAAAACATGAGAAACAGAAAACCAGCAACCCCATACACCACTTTCAAGCACTGAAACAGATGAGCCCGGTTATAAAAAAGTTCAGCTTTTATTTTTCCTTCTGATGGATATACCTGATGACCGATGGTTTTTTGATACACGTTCATCGACATGAGGTAATCGTTGGCTTTCATAAAATTACCATTCCGCATTCCTTCCTGTAGGCTTTGCAGATAAATATCGTGAACATGATACAAGTACAAAGAATCTTCACGGGAACCGGCAAACAGATAGGCATCGGCAAACGAGTGCCATTTGTGGTTAATAGCCTCTTCAACCGGGAAGAATTTGAAGGCTGAACCATTCAAAAAATCAATAAAAATATTGACTTTATCGTCGAGCTCGATCAGTGCTTTATCGGTTTTATCGCGATTTTTAGGCGGCTTCATGAATACCTTGTTTACTTCGGCTGAAAGCAAATATTGCCCTTGAGGATCATACAACGCACTCATCGATAAATAGTTATTTTTCATTCCCAAGCGCCCACGCAAGGCCGAATTTTTTACTTTAATCAAGGGATATTCACGCCAATATTCAGGAAACACAAGCATCGACAACACCACCTGATCAGGGTTTAGCTTTCCAAGCTTTTCCCTTCCGACCATCTTTCGCATGAACTCCTGGTTAAGCGTGTTCATGGTTTTCATCCGTCCTTTATGGTCTTGAACGATCAGGGTTCCGAATTCTTCAGCTTGCAAACGGGGCACTACTTTATTGGCATCGGGGCTTTGCGCTGAACCAAAAATTGGAAACATCAAACCAAGAAAAAGGATAAGTTGTACTTTTCGGAATTTTGATAGTTGTTTCCTGAAAAAGGTACCTGGAAGAAACAAGGATAGAAGCATGGCAACCATGGCTACGAAATAACCCGAATAGGTGAGCGGGGTTCCGATCACATCGCGGGAAACGGTCAAAAAAGTCCCCTTTTCATCCTGGTCGTATGAAGTTTGAAAAAAACGCCAGCCCCTGTACCTTAAGATATGGTTCATGTAAATATGATATTTAAAGCTCTTGTTTTTAGCCTCATCATCAACAAGCACATGGCTTGAATACGATGATGGGGAATTCGAGCCCGGGTACCGTTCAAGAACAAAATCTTCGAGATGGATGCTGAAAGGCAGGGTTACCAGCCCAAGGTTTTCAACTACAACATGGTTTGAGGAATCCCCTTCGCGGACCGACAAAGAACCTTCGAGCCCGGTGTAGCGAGTAAAAAAGGCACCAACTAGAATCAGTACGAACGCGAGATGAAAGAGTGGAACAGTAATTTTTGACCAGGAAAACGACCGGTAATAAAACAAGCTGGTTAGGGTTGAAATCGACAACAAGGCCCACAGGGACTCAAACCAGGTACTGTTATAAACCAGATCACGCGCAGCCGCAACACCATAGGCAGCTTCGATAAACGTAGCGCTTGCCATGGCTGCCACCAGCAAGATGATCAGGATGAGCGAAAACTGAAACTGTTGTATCTTGATTTTCATTCTTTACTCATAATATTTCTTGTCTTAAAAATGAATTTTTTATAGAATGATCTGGTTTATGACCGTAATTAAACCAACAAGTTCCGGTATTGTTGAGCAACAAACAATTTATTAGCGCTGTTGAAGCATGGCTTCGATGGCCAAAACCGCATTTTTCATCCTGAGTTTGCCGGTACCACTTATCAATTCATATTGAAATCCATAATAGTTCAATTCCTCTTGATAAATTTGGTGAAGTTTTTCACGGTTTTCACCTCCATTTTCCCTTACAGGATCAGCAATCCACGGCAGATCGATATCGCAAAGCAAAAACAAGTCGACCCTACTGTTGCGGATATGGTGATCGAGCCAATCTGGGTGCTTCCCATATACAAAATCAAACCACACCTTGGTAATAATGAGCCAGGTATCGAAAAAAACCAATCCCTGGGAATGTTGTTTTTCCTCTTCGATCTGGTATAAAGCTATTTTTTCAACATCGCAATAAGTATATGGTCTCCCCAACTTCTCGACATAAGCCCTTGCCACTTCAGGAATCCAAGGCGCATTGTATCTCCGTCCCAATGCTTTGGCCAAGTCACTTTTGCCAGTCGACTCAGCACCGGTAAGTACAATTTTGATTACTGGTTCAGGCATGATTCAGGCGGGTAAGGTCTTTTTTCCATTCGAGATATCCCCAAAGTGCAGCAACGGAATAAATCAAGAAAAGCGCTGAGGTCGGGAACAGCCCTTTATAAAGATACAGCGACATCGAAACCAGGTCGACTACAATCCAGATTAGCCAGTGTTCGATCAGCTTTTTTGCCAGCATCCAGGTGGCCACAATACTCAAGGCGGTGGTAAAGGCATCGCCCAAGGGAACAGGCGAATCGGTAAGGTATTCCAGAATTAGGTAGATAAGCAAAAAAAGGATCAGGGAAATTGCACCAAGAGCAATTATTTGTTTTTTGTTTGTTTGTTTCACCGGTAGAGGCACCTTACCTGTTGAACCAGTTTCGCCCCGCACCCATAATATCCATCCAAAAATACTGATATACACATAATAGAACTGTAAAGCCATATCGGCATAAAACTTCGATGAAAAGAAAACAGCAATGTAAAACAGTGAAGTGAGCAAGCCCAACAACCAGGTAACGATATGTTGCTTAACCGAGAAGAACACATAGGCGATCCCAAGAAGGGCACCAGCAATTTCAACCCAGTGGCTTGCAGTCCAATCGCAAACGCACTTAATCATAAATACCTTTCAGTAGGTTGTTGTACTTTTTCTCGTTGTTGATGATTTCCATCACGGTCTGAATCACATCGTCCTCCATGTTGATGATCTCGTAATAGGTTCCGGCCTGGTACAAGTCGCGGGAGATGCGGGCTTTCAGGTGTAACTTCGCGTGACTGGTAATAAACACGATGGATGCCGTATCGCGGGGTATTTCCTTCTTTTCCGCTTCGATCCATAGTTCTTCAAGCAACTGGTCGGAAACCTGATAATTTTTCTTAAAGTCATCAAATTGAGGGTATTTTTCAAGTATTTTTTTCCGATTTTGGTCGATATAATTTTCAGCGAACTGGTTCACGATGCCCATCCTGCTGATTTGGTTATAATACCGGTAATTGACAGAAGTGTCGACTGGGATGAATACGTCAGGAATCACTCCGCCACCGCCATACACCGTTCTTTTATTCACGAGGGTTTGATAAACCAGCGTATCGATTACATGAATGGAATCTTTATTGAACAACTCTCCCGAAACCATGCGTTGACGATAATCGTCGCGGTATTCATCCGATCCATTCACATAAGGTTTTTGGATACAACGCCCACTGGGGGTGTAATAATGTGCTGTGGTTAACCTGATCATCGAACCGTCGGTTAGCGGGTAAGGTTGTTGAACGAGGCCTTTCCCGAACGAACGGCGGCCCACGATGATCCCCCGGTCCCAGTCTTGAACGGCTCCTGAAACAATTTCACTGGCCGAAGCCGAACCTCCGTCGATCAGTACCACGAGCTTACCTTTGATAAATTCCCCTTCGTTGGTCGATTCGTAAACCTTTCTCGGATTTTTGGTGCCTTCAGTATACACAATCATTTTCCCGCCTTCCAGGAACTGATCAGATATTTCGAAAGCCTGTTTCAGATAGCCTCCACCATTCCCGCGAAGATCGAGCACGAGGTTTTGCACGCGGTTGTTTTGCTTAAGGGCTTGAATCGCAGCAACAAACTCTTCGGTAGTGGTTGCCGAGAAGCGATTCAATTTAATATAACCGGTATTGTTATCGACCATATAAGAAGCATCAAGGCTGAAAATGGGGATTTTATCACGGGTTATTTCAAATTTGATCAATCCTTTTTCTTCCTTTCTTAGGATGGAAACCGATACCTTAGTCCCTTTTTCGCCCCTTAGCCGGTCGAAAACCATTTGATTGGTAAGCCCTATGCCGGCTACCATTTCGTTATCGATAAAAATGATCCGGTCGCCGGCCCTAAGGCCAACCTTTTCAGATGGGCCGCCGGGAATGGTTTGAACGATCATCAAAGTATCACGTAATATACTAAAAGAAACGCCAATGCCGTCGAAACTTCCCTGAAGGGGTTCGTTCATCTTTTCCACTTCCTCTTTCGAAATGTAAACCGAATGAGGATCGAGATCGCCGAGTATATTCACTATTGCCTTTTCGGTAAGCGAGTTCACATCGGCGTTTTCGACATAATAGCTGTCGATTAGCCGCAACAAACGGGTAAACTTAGCCGATTGGTCGCTTACACTGTTCTGGGCTCCCCCCGAAATCCAAATTATAATGAAAATAAAGGCCAGAATGAATGATTTGTATTGCATTGCTCCTGATTTGTTTGTGTTCGTAACTTGAATGAACGACAAATATAAAAGATTCAAATGAAAAACCGAACCTAAATCAGGTAAACTCGGTTAGGTTGATGGGTTGTAATACATTCAAAATAAAATCGGGGAAAGTGAAATAAACAGTGGTTCCCTTCCCTTTCTCGGAATCGATCCATATTTTTCCTTGCATTAGTTCAACAATACGCTTCGAGATGGTCAGGCCCAATCCAATTCCTGAAAACTCGCGGGTAAGGGCTTGTTCAACCTGAACGAAACGATCGAAAATCATTGATTTGAACTTGGGTTCTATCCCTATTCCCGTATCTTTCACATAAAACACCGGCGTATTATTGTAAAAGTCGACCCCAATCCTTATTTCTCCGCTTTGGGTAAACTTAACAGCGTTGTTAACCAATTGTCGGAAAACCTGTTGAAGCCGAAACAGATCGGATTTAACAATCAACTGATTCAGTTTGGGATGATTGACTAAATTGATTTGAAAATCGAATTTATTGTTGAGTTTTGCCAGTTCGTTGGCTTCCTTGTGTACTTTCAGTAATAATTTATCCACTTCAAATAAGTCGCTTTTAAGTTTGATGTTCATCGATTCCAGTTCAGTCATCAAAAAAACCTCTTCGATGATCTCAAGCAGGTGTTTACCACTTTGATTGATGGTGGTGGCAAACTCGAGATAAAAGTCCTTGTTTTCTTCGTCCATGAGCAACTCGGAAAACCCGATTACGGCATTTAGCGGAGTGCGCAGTTCGTGCGACATGGTAGCAAGGAAGGCTGATTTAAGCATGTCTGCCTCTTCGGCCCGCTCCTTAGCTTTAATTAGCTCTTTTTCAAATTTTTTCTGTTCTATTTTCTTCCAGATCGAGTTAAGCATCAACGAAAGCTGATGTAAATCTTGTTGATCGTAATCCTCTTCCTTACCCGCAACTCCAATAAGTGCCGAAATCATTTCTTTTTCGAAGAGTGGTACTACTAAGATCCTATTAGAAAACTCAGATTCGTTTGAGTTTATCATTTGAGGTTGCCGTTGCGATAGTGTATCATACCAAACCGGATTCAATTCAGGATCATA
>CAZSIK010000164.1:4329-9392 GCA_964606515.1 uncultured Prolixibacteraceae bacterium | reverse complement strand
TTACCGGATCAACAGGTGCCGGCCAGCAAGCCACAAGCACCTCGCATTTCAGTTGGCGGGAAGGCAATTTATCGGTTTATAAAGTATTTTCGCACCAACATCTTGGCGAAATCAACCAAAGCCTGAACCAATTGCAAGCCAGTTATTCGCCCATGTTGAACTTTGTGCCGGTGAGGGGAAACCATACCCGGGGCATCTTCACCACGGCCTATACCCGCTTTGAAGGGAGTTTGGAGGAAGCCGCGAAATTATATAGCGATTTTTATGCAGGACATCCCTTTGTTTGCATTACCCACGATAATCCCGATATGAAAAGGGTGGTGAATACGAATAAATGTTTTTTGCATATCGAAAAACACGAGCAGAAAATTTTTGTTGTGAGCCTGATCGACAACCTGATCAAAGGAGCTTCGGGGCAGGCAGTTCAAAACATGAACCTGATGTTCGGATTCGACGAGAAAGAAGGGCTCGGTTTAAAGCCAGTTGCTTTTTAGAATAATTGTAGCTTTGTCTCGTTATTTGCAACGAGAAGGAAACAGAATTAACAAACTATCGATAAATGGAACTTTTTAATGTGTACCCCTTATTCGACATCGAACCTGTAAAGGGCGAAAGCTGTTACGTGATCGACAAAAACGGACAACGTTACCTTGACCTTTACGGCGGCCACGCAGTAATTTCCATCGGACATTCCCATCCTCACTATGTTTCGTTGGTGAGCCAACAACTCGAGAAACTTGGATTTTATTCCAATAGTGTGCAAAACCCCCTTCAAAAGGAACTTGTCCGAAAACTGGGCGACCTCTCAGGATTGCCCGATTTTTCGCTCTTCCTTTGTAACAGTGGTGCCGAGGCCAACGAAAATGCCCTTAAACTTGCCTCATTTAAAACAGGAAAAACCAAGGTTATTGCCTTTAAAAAGGGATTTCACGGCCGGACTTCGGCTGCTGTTGCCGTTACCGATAACGAAAAAATCATTGCCCCCATCAACCGCTTGCGCGATGTAGTCCTTCTTGAACTTAACCAAAAAGAAGAATTGAACCTGGAAATGGAAAAGGGTGGGGTGGCTGCAGTAATTATAGAAGGAATTCAGGGCATTGGTGGAATCAGGATGCCTGAAACCTCTTTCCTAAAAACAATCAGGGAGTTGTGTACCCGTCATGGCGCAGTGATGATTGTCGACGAAATACAATCGGGCTACGGGCGTAGTGGTCGGTTCTTCGCTTTTCAATATGCCGATGTTATTCCCGACCTGGTTACCGTGGCCAAAGGAATGGGAAACGGTTTCCCAATAGGCGGGGTGCTTATAAGTCCACAATTCGAAGCCCGATCGGGTATGTTGGGGACTACCTTCGGTGGAAATCACCTGGCATGTGCTGCTGGTATCGCCGTGCTCGATGTGCTTAAATCGCAGAAACTGATCCAGAACGCGGCCGATATTGGTGCCTACATGATTGAGGAATTGAAAAAAATAGAAGCCATAAAAGAAGTCAGGGGTATTGGATTGATGATCGGGTTGGAATTCGAAGCAGAAGTTGCCGCGATCAGGAAAAAATTACTTTTTGAAAAGAAAATATTTACTGGGGTTTCGGGGAGCCACATCATTAGGTTATTGCCCCCATTAAGCCTGAAAAAACCAGAAGTCCAATATTTTATTGAAAAATTGAAAGAGACTTTGGATGAATTGACTGATTAAACCATAAATGTGATGAAAACGAAAAAATTTGCCATACTTGGATCGGGAAACCTGGGTCTTTCCATTGCTAAAGGCTTGATACAATCGGGTATTGTTGAAAAAGAACAATTGTTGTTGACTGAGAAGAACCCAAACAGGCTACAAACCCTGATCGACGAGGGATATCAGGCTATCGACAATAATGCTGAGGCTGTAGCCCAATCCGATTTAATTTTTCTGGTGGTTAAGCCCTGGCAATTGGATGGCCTGCTCTCGGAAATCGCTTCTTCAATCCGAATAGAAAAGCACGTGTTGGTTTCTTGCGTTACAGGGATCACTTCAAGTCACATTTTTAACACCCTGAATCTGCAACCTGTCCTGTTCAGGGTCATGCCCAATACCGGGATTTCAATACAGGAATCGATGTCGTGCATCTCGTGTTTTAACGAAAGTGCAGAACAACGGGAAATGGTGAAAATGATTTTTAGCCAAATGGGCCGGGTTTTGTTCATCCCCGAAGAACATATGCCTGCAGCCACCGCGCTTGCAGGATGCGGAATCGCATTTGCCCTTCGTTTTATCAGGGCCGCCATTCAGGCCGGTGTTGAAATCGGGTTTAGTGCCGACGATGCCAAACTTATGGCCGCGCAAATTACAAAGGGTGCTGCCCAGCTGATTTTAACCAATGATACCCATCCCGAAGCCGAAATCGATAAGGTAACTACCCCCAAAGGTATCACCATTACTGGCCTGAATGAAATGGAACATTCGGGCTTCAGTTCTTCAATTATTAAAGGATTGATCGCTTCGTACAACAAAATCGAACGTAAAGAATAAACCCAACTTGCTACTTTTTTTAATTTTCATGACTACATATCGATAAAAAATTATGACATTTGTCATGATTAATTATGGATAATTGAATCGAAAAATGCACGAAGCTCTTTATAAACGAATCGCGGTTAAAATTGGCAGTAATGTATTGGCCTGTTCCGATGGCTCGCTGAACAAGGAACGAATATCGCATCTGGTCGACCAGATCGCGAGTTTAAAATCAAAGGGCATTGAAGTAGTACTGATCTCGTCGGGCGCGGTTGCTGCCGGTCGTGCCGTGTTTTCTACCGAAAAAAAGATGGATACGGTTTCTGCGCGGCAATTATGGTCGTCGATAGGTCAGGTAAAACTGATGAATACTTATTCCGATTTTTTCGATCGTTACTCTGTACATTGTGCCCAGGTGCTAACCACCAAAGAAAACTTCAGCGACAGAAGGCACTACCTGAACATGAAGAATTGTATTCTTACCATGCTCGAGAACGAGGTAGTTCCAATCATTAACGAAAACGATACCATCTCGGTTACCGAGTTGATGTTTACCGATAACGATGAATTATCCGGACTGATTTCTTCGATGTTGTATTGCGAAGCCTTGATAATACTTACCAATGTTGATGGGATTTACAACGGCATTCCTGGCACTGAGGGGGTTTCGTTGATCCCCGAAATCAAAGCTTACGACAACAGTAAGGAAGAATTTATCTCGGTACAGAAATCGGGTTTTGGACGGGGTGGAATGCATACCAAGTACAGCGTAGCCCGAAAAATTGCGCTCGAAGGCACCAAGGTGTATATCGCCAACGGGGCCAGGGAAAATATTTTAAACGACATCGTATACGGCAAAGAAGTGCCGTGTACTGTTTTCATGCCCAACGGCAAAAAACTGAAGGCAAATAAAAAATGGCTTGCCCATTCAAATAGTTTTGCAAAAGGCATTGCCGTGGTGAACGAAGGGGCCAAAACTGCATTGTTCGATACAAAAGCATCGAGCCTTCTCTTTGTAGGCATTATCGATATCAAAGGTTTTTTCATGAAAGGTGACATTATCAGTATTCAAGACGAAGAGGGAAACTTGCTTGGTATCGGGAAATCGCAGTTCAATTCAACTGAAGCCCTGCCCTTGATCGGCAAAAAAGCCTCAAAACCTTTGATTTATTATGATTATCTATACATCTATGGCTTATAGATTCATTCATCGATTATTCATCTGAAGTTATAAATAGATACAAATGGATTGTACACCGATTTTCAAACAGGTTTTACGGGCAAGCAGGGACTTGAACCTTCTTTCCCTTGAAAAAATAAATTCGGTTTTATTGGAAGTAGCCGATCTCGCTGAAGTTAAAATTGAATTAATTTTAGCTGAAAATTCCAAGGATTTGGCCCGGATGGATCCCAACGATCCGAAATACGATCGGCTTAAGCTTACTGCTGACCGAATCGGGGGGATCGCCTCTGATATCCGCAATGTGGCTTCCCTGGCTTCACCGGTAGGGCGAATCTTGTCGGAAACAGTCCGTCCCAATGGCTTAAAAATAACCAAGGTGTCGGTGCCTTTCGGGGTTATTGGCATTATTTACGAAGCCAGGCCCAACGTCACCTTCGATGTGTTTTCGCTTTGTCTGAAATCGGGGAACGCCTGCGTACTGAAAGGAGGTAGCGATGCAATCGACTCGAATAATGCCATCGTTGCAATCATCAAAGAAGTATTGAAACGAAACGGGATTGACGAACATACAGTGGCATTGCTTCCTGCCGGAAGAGATGAAACTGCACAAATGCTCAATGCCCGTGGGTATGTCGACCTGATTATCCCTAGAGGAAGTCAGGAACTCATTAATTTTGTCAGAAAAAATGCAAGCATTCCGGTAATCGAAACCGGAGCCGGAATCTGTCATACTTATTTCGAAACCTCAGGCGATAAGGTGAAGGGACGAGCCATTATCAATAATGCCAAAACCCGCCGTGTGAGTGTGTGCAATGCCTTGGATTGCCTCGTGCTCGACGAGAGCAGGTTGGCCGATTTGCCTTATCTTGCTGAACCCCTTGCTTCTTCTGATGTGTTGATTTATGCCGATCGCCAGGCCTATCAAAGTTTGAAAGGAAATTATCCTGAACATTTGTTGGAACCAGCCAATGACGAATCATTTGGCACCGAATTTCTTTCGTACCGTATGGCCATAAAAACTGTGGGCTCATTCAACGAAGCCCTCGACCATATTGCCCTTTATAGTTCAAAACATAGCGAGGCCATCATTTCAGAGGATGAGCAAAAACTGATGCTGTTTCAAAAATTGGTCGATGCTTCATCGGTATATTCCAACACTTCGACTGCATTCACCGATGGTGCTCAATTTGGTTTGGGAGCCGAAATCGGGATATCGACCCAAAAATTGCATGCCCGCGGGCCCATGGCACTCGAAGAATTGACTTCTTACAAGTGGATTATTGAAGGCAAGGGGCAAATCAGGCCCTAACAGGAAAGCGGGATATAAGTCGTTGGGAAAAGGATTTCCTGATTCAAATGATTTTGCTTCTGCTAATAAATTGA
>CAZSIK010000164.1:0-4319 GCA_964606515.1 uncultured Prolixibacteraceae bacterium | reverse complement strand
GATTCATTTTTTCGGTTTAATTTTGCAACGACCAATGAGATAATAAAATATGAGACACTTCACCTCGGTTCGCGATTTACCAAGCCTTGAAAAGGCATTGCAACAAGCTTTTATAGTAAAAAAAGATCCTTATGGGTTTCAGCATCTTGGCAAGAATAAAACCATGGTCTTGCTGTTCTTTAACTCAAGCCTGAGAACCCGCTTAAGTACGCAGAAAGCTGCCGAGAACCTGGGGATGAACACGATGATCCTCGATGTCAACCTTGGGGCCTGGAAGCTGGAAACCGAACGTGGCGTGGTGATGGATGGCGATAAAGCCGAACACCTTCTTGAAGCCATTCCTGTAATTGGCTCCTATTGCGATGTGATAGGCGTGCGCTCTTTTGCCCAATTTGAAAACCGTGAGGACGATTATAAGGAGAATATTTTAAGTCAGTTTGTTGATTATGCCGGTGTGCCGGTGGTGAGCATGGAAGCCGCAACCCGTCATCCCTTGCAAAGCTTTGCCGACCTGATCACGATCGAAGAATACAAGAAGAAACCAAGGCCCAAAGTGGTGCTTACCTGGGCACCTCATCCCCGGGCTCTTCCACAGGCTGTTCCCAATTCTTTTGTTGAATGGATGCGAGCCGCCAACTACGAGCTGGTGGTTACCCATCCCGAGGGATATGAACTTGCCCCTGAATTTATGGGGGATGTGCAAGTTGAATACAACCAGAAGAAAGCACTTGAAGGGGCTGATTTTGTGTACGCGAAAAATTGGGCTTCCTATTCGCAATATGGCAAAATCCTATCAAAAGATCGTTCCTGGACCGTTTCAACAGAACATATGAAACTGACAAACCAGGCCAAATTCATGCATTGCCTGCCGGTACGCAGAAATATGATCGTAACCGATGAGGTAATTGAAAGCCCCGACTCGATCGTCATTCCTGAAGCGGCAAATCGGGTGGTTTCGGCCCAGGCAGCTTTGAAAATGATCCTGGAAAATTTATAGGAGTTTTTTTTAAAATGATTCTCAATTTAAAATTGAGCTAATCGTACAGAAATTGTTGATATTTCAACGGAACAGCTGGTTTGATGATCCTGTAGATTCTGTAGAATTTTTGATTGCTAGTAAACTAATCAGGAATAACCTTGTTTCTTGAAAAAATAATGAAATCGTTGACCTCTCATATTGCGTTGCTCTGCTTTCTTCTGGTTTCACTTGAAGGAAAGGCTGAAGGCGATTCAACCCTTGTTTTTGAACTGGGCGAGATCACTGTTTTTAGTGAGTATCCTTTTAAAAATGAAGCTGAACGCCTTGAATACCTTAAGATGGAAACGGATATAAGGAAGGTGTATCCCCTCATTCTTATTGTAGGAAAGGAGTTTGAACGAGTGAACAAGGAAATGGAATTGTATGATAAAAAGCGGAGAAAAGAATATTTAAAATGGTACGAAAAATATGCACGCGATCATTATATGCCCCTCCTTTCAGGGATGACCGTTTCGCAGGGAAGGCTTTTTCTTAAATTGATTGATCGGGAAACCGGCCAATCGCCTTATCATTTAATCAAGACTTACCGTAATGGGTTTAGGGCTATTTTCTGGCAGGGAGCCGCCTTTTTTTTCAACGCGAACCTGAGAACCGCCTACAAGCCTGAAGATAATCCGATGCTTGAAGATATTTTAAAACGCATCAAGGCCGAAAACAATGCTTTGGACGGCTCAACCTCTATGCAGGCGGGTACTTTTTAAGCATCAAATAATTAGCAAGCTTCTCGATGGGTTCCTTTACAATCTGGCCCATTTGAATATCCTGTTTCTTACAGCAGGTTTCCAATTCATTACGATGACACCAGGCAATGGTGCCGCAAAAATGTACCGGCAATTTCTTAATTAATTCATAGTGTAACAGATTTCTTTTAATGAAAAGTGTAAACTGGTTCATTAACAAATCTCTGATGTATTCATCAGCCATATTTGCTTCTGCGAATGGAGCAAAAGCTGCAAGATAGCGATTGGGCATGGGGGTTTGGTACACCCTTTCAATCGCAATCTCGACCGAGATATCGTAACGCTCGCTGAATTTTACCCATAAGTTTTGAGGCATCTGTTTCTTTAAAAAGTCGGCAAGCAATTGTTTCCCAATGGAAGCCCCGCTACCTTCGTCTCCTAAGATGTAGCCAAGTGAAGGGGTGTGTTGCCTGATTCCCGAACCGTCCCACAAGCAGGAGTTGGAGCCGGTACCCAAAAGCCCGACAATGGCCGGGGAATCTCCGGCAAGGGCCAGGCAAGCAGCAATCAAATCGCTATCGACCCAAAGATTGTCGCATTCGAAGACCGAATACAATACTTTCCCGATTTTTTCTTTTAGCGTTTGATGGGCACAACCTGCCCCAAAATAATAGATGGCTTCGATCTTTTCGGGATTAAGGCCCGCCAATACCGGGCGAATGATGCCCTGGATTTCTTCGAAGCTCATCAAAACCGGATTGATGCCCGGGGTATTGACCAATATTTCACTTTTCCCAGGCAATAATTTGCACCATTGGGTTTTGGTTGAACCACTTTCTGCCAACAGGATCATGCGAATTCTATTCTGTAATTAGCACTTCAACAAGTCCCTGGTCTTCGAGCGATATTTTTTTGGTGCCCACCATCATTTTATGAAAATCGCGTTGCGAAACCGATTGAAGTGAACCCGAGAACGATCCGAATTGATTGGCTACCGTAAGCTGCATTACTTTGATCCTTGCTGAGTAGTCGCGTTCGCGGTTGGCCATTTTAAGCCGTTCGAAAAAAGTGCTTTTTTTCTGTGCCTCCTCATCCTGAGAGCCCGAAATCGTTTCACACGACTCGAACATGGGCTGGTATAAATCGGCTATCTTGACCGGTTTTGTCAGCGAAAGCTGAACAAATCCGTCTTTCCGTTGCCATCCCACTACCTTCTTGCTTTTATTGTAAGCGACCAAAATGTTGGTATCGTATCTTGAGCGGGTTCTTTTGTCGATTTCAGGAACTGCATTTTCCGGAATCTCGATTGAAAGCACATACACGCCCGGGTCAAGGTTCGAAAAATGAAAATTTCCGCTTTTGCCTATTTTAGCGAAAGCGATTACTTCGTGGGTATTGGCTTCTTCAAGATAAATTTTTGCCTGGGTAACGGGGACATCGTTGCTTTTAAACAAGCTGAATTGAAGGAGGATGAAGACGAGAATTGTTTTCATAATGTGTTTTTTAATTAGGAGTACAATTTACTAAAAAAAATTTCAGAATTGCAAGTAATAAATATCAATCATTCGTTTCATGAAAACAAACAATAAACCTTTTATCCTATCTTTGGTCATAACTTTTTTATTACAAAACCATAGTTTAACATGAGTAAGTTTAGTTCACATCGTTGGGTAATTCTTCTCTTTGCCCTTGTTGCGCTCTGCGCGTGTGGTTCGAAGGACAAAAAGGAGGAAACCAGGGCTCAAAGGACAAGGACAGCCCCAAAGGTTGATGGATATATTGTGGCACTTTCAACCCTGGTGAATCAGATTACTGTTTCTGGATCGATTCTGCCATTTGAAGAAGTAGAATTAAAAAATGAAGTTCCCGGAAGGATTGTGCTTTTGAACCTGCCTGAAGGTAAGTTCGTAAGAGAGGGAACCCTGTTGGTTAAATTGTTCAACGACGACCTGCAGGCCAATCTGACTAAATTGGAAACCCAGCTCAAGATACAAGAACAGATACTTCAACGGCAAAATGAATTATTAAAAGTAAATGGGATCAGTCAAACTGAATTCGACCAGGCTTCATTATCGGTTAATTCTATTAAAGCCGAAATCGAGGTGGTTAAAGCACAAATCCGGAAAACACAAATCCTTGCACCCTTCGATGGGGTAATTGGTTTGAGAAAAATTAGCCCCGGAGCCGTGGTTCCTACTTCAACGCCGCTGGCAACCATCAGGCAGGAAAGCAAACTGAAACTGGATTTTAATGTACCCGAAAAATATAGCAGGATGGTTGCTCCGGGAATGAACGTAAGCTTTACGGTACAGGGCGATATTACAGTACATAGCGCCTCGGTTATGGCCACCGAAAAAGGGATTGAGACCTCAACAAGAAACCTCAGGGTGCGCGCGGTAATCGATCAACCTTCAGCAAGCCTGATTGCCGGAGCCTACGCCAACGTGCAACTCTTGCTCGAAGAAAACCCCAATGCCTTATTGATCCCCACCAATGCGCTAATCCCCAGTGAACGTAGCAAGAGTGTGATTGTGGCTCGCCAGGGTAAAGCACATTTTGTTGAGGTACAAACGGGTATCCGTTCCACTGGTTCTATCGAA
>CAZSIK010000163.1:0-9418 GCA_964606515.1 uncultured Prolixibacteraceae bacterium | reverse complement strand
TGGTTTAAAGTGGGTAATTTCATGTTTGATGGCTTCGACAGTCACTTTTTCAAAGATTTCTTTTACCGCGTTGCGCGCTTGCACCCTATCGCCCAGATAATGCAGGCACAAACCATAAACGAGATGGATGTACTTGTTATAAAGGCCCGATAAGACCTCAAGGTTTCCTGAGCGTCTGAACTCCCTGACTTGCATCAGGTCGAGTTGTCGGTCGAATTGGATTTGTTTTATGGTTGATGGCATTCGGCACGATTCGTTTTATTTTTTTAAAAATAGGTAATTTGCCTATAAATTCAAATTATTGGATAAGAATACTTTTGAATAATCATTGTAAAAGAGCCAATAATTCAGGCTTTCCTGTTATTTCTTCCGGAGCAGATCCAAAGTTGAAAATCCTGAGGGGCGATTTTCCTAACAGTTCAATCGTTTTGTTTTCAATTTTAAGCATTGATCCTTCTCTTAACCCAACTACGGTAAGATGCTTATTAAGAAAAATGAATTCTTCGATTCGTTGCTGGCGTGATTCTCCTGCATGTTTTTCAAGCTGTTGATCGGTATAATGCGGGTTAATTTGAAAAGGAACAAGGCCAAGGGTGTCAAATCCTAAGGGATCGGTAACGGGCATGTCGTTGGTAGTTGCTAAGGTAGGGCAGGCAATATTGGCTCCTGCACTCCATCCAATATAAGGAATTCCTTGTTTAACTCTTTTCTTTATGGATCCCATAAGGTTCAGTTCGTGTAGTTGGCGAACCAGTTGCCAGGTATTGCCCCCTCCAACCACAATGGCTTGGGCTTGCTCGATTGCTTCAACAGGATTCTCAAAATGATGGATGCTGACGATTGAATGACCTATCTCATTGAATTTTAGGCTTACTTTCTGCTCGTATTCGTTGTAGGGGAAAGTTACTGCGGCATAAGGAATAAACAAAGCGAGGACGGGGCAGGTACCTAAAAAATTCTTTATTTCATGCTTAGGATAATCGAGGTAAGGTTCCCCGGCCATCGTGGAATTGCTAATCAATAAAAGCCTCATTTCTTTATAGTTTGCATGTCATGCGAAGAAACAAATAAAATAAGGAAATCACAACCATTAATAAAAGAAATCCAGGTGAAGAAAAGGTTTTGTTTCTTCACCTGGAAAGGTTTTGATTGTATGTGAGTTTTGTTTCTTGTATTTAAAACGACCAGGTAAAGCCGATGGTTAAAGGATAAGCAACAGGGCCCTTGCCTTTTTCGAACAATGAGGTTTGATAATAACTTGCAAAAATTCCAAGATCGTCGAAACCTGCCCGTGCAATATAGCCCCAACGTACGGGTGAAATGTTATGGTCGCCTTTATCTTTTGATTTTTCATCCCCAATTTTTGTTTTCGTATGGTCGCCCATTTTAATCCCACCAATAATGCCCGCAGCAATAAAAAACCTTTGATTGTTATTATAGCCGGGAATTTGAAATTCAAGCATTAAGGGGGCGGTTAGGTATCCTGTCGAGAGCTTGCTGAGCCTGAAATCTTCTTCAGTAAGCTCAACTGGTTCTATGATTCCATTGGTGTTTTTACGAATGGTATAGCGGTTTTTAAATTTATAATCGTTGAAGTTCAAACCTAAGCCGGTAACAATTCCGGCATAAGAACAGAAGCCGAAGCTGTACTCGAATAAATTAACATTGACCTCAAACGATTTTTCAGGGCGGGTTTGTAAAAAGTTGGGAGTACTCTCAGGATATAGTTCATTTGGATATTGAATTCCATCGCTTCCTGTCAAAGTATTGCCCCAGAGTTGATTGCCTCCAAATTCTAATCCTCCCCAATGGCCATTGAATTTTTTCTTTTTCTTTATCCTTGTTTTTTCAGGAACATCAAATTCGTGGTCAAATTTTCTCTCTTTTTGTTTTTCCCATTGGCTTTCAAAATTCTCAATACGCTCTATATCGATATCGGTTTTGTCGTCTCCTGAAATGATCTCAACTGCACGATTCCCCACTCTGATGCGCACGGTATCTTTTTTCTCGTCGGAAGAAAGATTGGGTTTTTGTGGTAGTGAAAGGGAGTCGGGTGCAAGCGAGTCGCTTTCATCTTGATCCATCCTGATCAGTTCTTTTGCAAGCGGATCGGGGGCGATACTGTCGTTCTGTGCAAGTAGGGATATTCCTATAAGGCATAATAGTGAGATGATTAAGCTTGTCTTCATCATGGTAATTGTTGTTTTCATGGCTATTTAAAGTTTTGTTTTGCCGTTTTATGATCTTTATGACGAAGACTTGCAAAGAAAAGTTACTCGATTGTACAATTTTCGGATAGTTTTGTAGAACTAAAGACAAAATCAACACTCTAAGGCTCTATTTGTATGACAAATAATGAATTGGAAGCGATATTGGCTTCAGCCTATTCACGCAGCGATTACGATTTCCTTTTTCAAAAGGCTGAAAGGGAACAGGATTTTTTTAATACTGTTTGGTCGTTGAGTAAAGAAAAACCATTTGGTCGTTCGTGGAGGTTACTTTGGATATTAGATCATGCCACAGAAAAAAACAACGCTTTTATTTTCCCAATTCTTGATGAATTGTACCGATTGGTTCTGGAAACCGACCACGAGAGTTACATAAGACTGGCGATGAAGCTGATTTTAAGGTGCCCGCTTAATGAACAATACCTTTCTCAATTACTCGATCGGAGTATTGAATGGATGAACAACCCTAAATCAAAAATATCGAATCAAGCTCTTGGATTGGAATTTTTCTACCAGGTTTGTTTGATTTATCCTGAAATGACCCCAGAGCTGCTTGCATATATCGATGATCTTTTTGATAGGAATCCCTCGGCCGGTTATCGGGTCAGACTTAAACAAATCAGGTGTGTTCTGGGGAAATGAATTTTTTGGTATAAAAAAACCCGGGTAGGGCCCCGGGCTGTTTTATATACTTATTTCAATAGAATCGTTTGTTCCCGTTTAGGCCCAACTGAAACAATCAGGATCTTCACCCCGGTTTCATTCTCGATAAAGGAGATGTAATTTTTCAATGCCTGTGGAAACTGTTCCTGGTTTGTTATGGCTGTCAGGTCGGTTTTCCACCCAGGTAATTCAGTGTAGATGGTTTCGATCTGGTCATCTAACTCATAAGGAAATTCTTTGGTAATCTTACCGTTGATTTTATATCCGGTACAGACTTTAATGGTGTCGAACTGGTCCATTACATCTGCTTTCATCATGATCAGGTCGCTAACCCCGTTTAGCATGATTGAATAGTTAAGGGCTACAAGGTCGAGCCAGCCGCAACGTCGGGGCCTGCCGGTGGTGGAACCGTACTCGTGCCCTTTATCACGAAGTGCTTGTCCTGTTTTGTCGTTCAGTTCGGTAGGGAATGGGCCCATTCCCACGCGGGTGCAATAGGCTTTAAAAATCCCGAAAACTTTCCCGATGGTGCCTGGGGCAATGCCTAAACCAGTGCAAGCACCTGCGCATATTGTATTCGAAGACGTTACAAAAGGGTACGAACCGAAGTCGATATCCAACATGGTACCTTGGGCTCCCTCGGCAATTACAGATTTTCCTTGTTGGAGCATTTGGTTGATTAGGTTTTCACTGTCGACCAACTGGAATTGTTTCAATACCTCAATTCCTTTGAACCATTCTTCTTCAAACTGGAGGAGCATGTCTTTGTAATCGAAATGATAAAATTCCTCGAGAAGGGTAATATGGTTATTTTTCCTTAATTCATATTTTTCCTTGAAAGAATTTTCGATGTCGCCTACCCTCAAACCATCGCGTCCTATTTTATCGCGGTAAGTAGGGCCTATTCCCTTGAGCGTGGAACCGATTTTGGTTTCGCCTTTGGCCGATTCAGATGCTGCGTCGAGAATTCTGTGGGTGGGCAAAATGAGATGGGCTTTTTTGGAGATCCTTAGGTTTTTGCGGATATCAATGCCCAGTTTGGCTAACGATTCAATTTCTTTTTTGAAGATAGAAGGATCGAGTACCACACCGTTCCCGATGATGTTAATTTTATTCTCCCGAAAGATTCCGGAAGGGATGGTGTGCAGTACATGCTTTATGTTGTTGAATTCGAGTGTATGTCCAGCATTGGGGCCTCCCTGGAACCTGGCTACCACATCGTATTTTGGGGTTAATACATCAACTACTTTTCCTTTACCTTCATCGCCCCATTGCAAGCCTAGCAAAACATCAACTTTCATGTGCGTAATTTTATTTTAATATTCTATTCTACTCTATCATTATGGCCGGTTTGCTATTACAAAAGTGCTTCCTGATATTAGCCGACCCAAAAATTTTGGAGAATCCAAAGACAAAACCCTTGTTGCTTTGGGTGCTCGTTTCGCCCGTTCGTTTTCCGACATAAAAAAGGGCTTATTCCAAAACGAGTTGGAACAAACCTCCACTTAAGTTTTACACTTGGTTTTGGCATCCAAAAGTACAAAACAATTCTTAGCCGTACAAATTGAATGCATTAATGTTTATCCTTGCTGATCAAGGAGCTTGTTGTTCAGTAATTTTTTCTCCGTAGATATAGAGCGAGTGGTGTGAAAGGTTAAAATTGTGCTCCTTACAGGTATCTTCGATGATTTGCCTGATCCTGGGGTCGTAAAATTCCATTACTTGCCCGGTGTTGAGGTCGATAATATGATCGTGGGTTTCGCCTGCATAGGCCTTTTCAAATTGAGCAATATTTTTTCCAAATTGGTGCTTGATAACAAGTTTACTGTCGAGCAATAATTCCATCGTATTGTATAAAGTGGCCCGGCTTACCCTGTAGTTTTTATTTTTCATCGAAATGTACAGGTTTTCGATATCAAAATGGCCGGTTCTTGAATAAATTTCCTCGAGAATGGCAAACCGCTCTGGTGTTTTCCGGTGCCCTTTACTGATCAGGTATTCTTTGAAAGTTTTCCGTACAGTATCTTTTATCTTCGGGTTATTCATATTTAAACCATTTTTAAATAAAGACAAAGATATGTTTTTTTACAATTCGGGACTTTCGTTTGCTGCTAATTTGAAAGGGTGATTTTTTATTTAGACGAAAATGTATTCAAATGTTTTCGATCCGTTCTACCAGTTCAACTCCATTTACTTTATTGAGTTTCTGGATAATATTGTCAACATCGTCGGTATTGTGGACATAAAGGTCGAGGTTCCCGATGAAGACCCCATCCTGGGTTTCAAAACGGATTGACTTCATGTTGATGTTGTACTCCTTGGATATGATTCCGGTGATTTCGCTCACGATTCCAATTCGATCAAATCCCTTGATATACAACTGGGAAAGATAGGATAGTAGTTTAAATTGTTCCCAATCGGCAGTCACTACCTTATCGCCTTCGCTGGTAGTAATCCTGATGGTTTCAGAACATGATTTTTTATGAATGGTAATGGTGTTGTTTTCATTGATGTATCCGATCACTTCATCGCCTGGAATGGGATTGCAGCATTTGGCCAGGGTATAATTCTTTTCGATATTGTCTTCTTTAAGGATAAAGGTTTTTTTGGTGTCGATTTTTTTTGTTCCCTTAGGCTCAGCCGGGTTTTGTTTTTTCATACGGCCCAAGGTCAGTTTCCAGTAGTTGACAAATTTCTTCGACGAGGGTTTTTCTTCAAAAATTTGCGCAATCCCTTCAAGTGAAGAAATTCCTGAACCCACTTGAGCGTACATTTGTATCTTACTCTCCAAGTTGAAATGCTCCAACATCTTATTGATGGTTTCAGTAGAAGGAACTTTATCGAGTTTTTTCAAAAAATCTTCGATCATGGTTTGGCCAACCGCAATATGCTGACTATGTTCGAGTTTAAATGCATTTTTGATTTTTTGTTTAGCTTTGGCCGTAACCACAATATCGAACCAATAGGCTTGGGGCTTTTGTTTTTCAGAAGTAAGAACTTCGACCTGGTCGCCACTTTTTAAAACTTGGCTTGAGGGGACCAGTTGATGATTAATTTTAGCGCCAATGCATTTGTTCCCTAAGTCGGTGTGGATTTCGTAGGCAAGATCGAGTACGGTTGATCCTTTTGGAAGGGTTTTCATTTCTCCCTGGGGAGTAAACACCACAATTTCGGAAGCAAAGAGGTTCAATTTAAAATCGTCGAGGAATTCCAACACGTCGGAATCGGGGTTTTGGAGGGTTTCTTTAATTTTCTCGATCCATTTATCGAGTTCGCTTTCATGTGTCGATTCCCCTTTATATTTCCAGTGAGCGGCAAACCCCCTTTCTGCGATTTCGTTCATTCTTTCGCTTCGGATCTGAACTTCAACCCATTTCCCCTCGGGCCCCATTACCGTAACATGCAGGGCTTCGTAGCCGTTGGCCTTGGGCATGGTGATCCAATCGCGAATTCGGTCTTGTTTGTAGTTGTAAATGTCGGTAACGATCGAAAAAATTTCCCAGCAACGCTTTCGTTCTTCCGCTCTTTCGCGGGCATTAAAAACAATACGTATGGCAAGCAAATCGTACACTTCATCGAAAGATACTTTTTTCGACTGCATTTTTTTCCAGATGGAGTAAATCGATTTTTGCCTGGCTTTAATAGTGAATTCAAAGTTTTCTTCCTGTAATTTTTTCTGAATCGGCGAAATCATTTGCTCTGCCAGGTATTTTCGGTGCTCCTCCTTGTCGCGAAGTTGAAGGGCAATTTGCTTGTATTGTTCAGGGTATTTGTATTTTAAGCTTAAATCTTCCAACTCCGATTTGATGGCGTACAATCCAAGGCGATGGGCTAAGGGGGCATAAATGTAAAGGGTTTCTCCCGTAATTTTTATTTGTTTGTTGGGCGACATGCTCTCAAGCGTGCGCATGTTGTGCAGTCTGTCGGCCAGTTTTATCAGGATTACGCGTACATCGTGCGAGAGCGTGAGCAGCATTTTTTTGAAATTTGCTGCTTGTTTTGAATCAAAATTCCCTTTTAACTTGGTGAGCCCATCAACAATTCCTGCAATGCGTTCACCAAAAAGGTTATTGATGTCTTCTAGGGTGTAATCGGTATCTTCAACCACGTCGTGAAGAATGGAGGATACAATCGACTTGACTCCAAGCCCGATTTCCTTGGTGACGATGGTCGCTACTGCAAGTGGATGTAAAATATAGGGTTCTCCCGATTTACGTCTGACTCCTTCGTGTGCTTTGTTGGCAAAGTCGAATGCTTTCTGAATCAGATTAATATCTTCTTTGCTCAGATCATGCCTACACGATTTGAGCAACAGCTGGTACGCTTCGTTGATTTCTCTTTTTTCAAGTTCCGATTGAAGAGCCATAAATTAGAGCACGGAGATATTATTCGTATCTTCAAAAATAGTGTAATGAACTGAAAAAACAACCGCTAGATTAAATTCATTTAGGCAAGGGCAGATTATTTATTGAACGGATCATTTCGTCGATCAGGAAGCAATTGGATATACCCGCATTGTACCCGGCTTCGAGATCAGAAATTTTATCACCGATAAGCAATGATCGAGTTAGATCGATCTCGAACTCCCCTGCAGCATTGAGAATCATTCCCGGGTTGGGCTTCCTGCAACTGCATGGTCCAGTAATTTCGGGGTGATGGGGACAGAAATAAATTTTTTCGATATGGACTCCTTTGTTTTCGAATTGGGATAACATCCACTCATTCAGTTTGAGAAAATCTCCAGTCGAGTAATAGCCCCGGGCGATTCCGGCTTGGTTTGTAACTACGAATATTGAGAATCCATGGTGGCTGTAAAACCGGCAGATATCAAAAATTTCAGGGATGAATTCGAATTCTTCGATGGTGTGAAGGTAATTGATCTCTTTGTTGATCACGCCATCCCTGTCGAGGAACAAAGCCTTTTTCATTGTCGCCGGGTTTTAAAATCATGGTTAGCCCGGGCATAATCTTCAGGAATGCCAATATCGATAAAATACCCTTCGGAAATGTAGGCGACAAATTGATTGTTTTGGAAACCCGTTTCAAGAAAATCTTTTTCAAACGAGAAGGTTTCCGGCCATGAAGATATGGGTAGGAGGCTCTTGTTCAGTAAATAAATGCCACCATTGATCAGTCCTTGTTTGGTAAATTGTTTCTCTCGAAAAGCGATGATGCGGTCCCTTTCGATAGCAATGGTGCCGTAACGATCGAAGTCGTGCAAGGGTTTCGCGGCAAGGGTGACTGCCGCATGTCGATTACGGTGTAAGATTTCCATACTATCGAAATCGACCTCAAAAAAAGTGTCGCCATTGATTATGAACACTGAATTGGAATGGGTATAATTCAACGATTTTTTTATGGCACCGCCCGTGCCAAGTGGCGTCTCTTCGATTGAGTAAGAGAGTTTTATGTTTTTAAATTGTGTTCCAAAGTAACTCACTATCGGTTTTGCCTTATAACCCACTGAAAGAACAACATGCTTAAAAGATTGATGGTTCAATTCTTCAAGGATATAGGATAAGAACGGTTTATCATTAACTGGAGCCATGGGTTTGGGCAGATCGGGGATTAAATGTTGCAGCCGGGTGCCGAGCCCTCCTGCCAGGATAATGGCTTCACGATTCATGGGAGAAGAGGTTTTTCTCAACCATCTCGCAAATGATATGGCCAATCAAAATGTGGGCTTCCTGGATCCTGGGAGTATCGTTGGAAGGGATGTTCAAGGTGCAGTCGGCCAACTCTTTCATCCTTCCGCCCGAGTGGCCGGTAAGGGCAATTAGGGTCATCCCAATTTCATGGCCTGCTTTAAAGGCTTCGATTATATTTTTCGAGTTGCCCGAGGTCGACAATCCAACCAGCACATCCCCCTTTTTACCAGTTGACCTTACATAGCGTGCAAAGGCCATTTCAAAGCTGTAATCGTTCGATACAGCTGTAAGAAATGAAGTATTTACATGACAAGCCTCGGCTTCGAGAGGTTCCCTGTCGAGGTAAAATTTTCCTGAAAGTTCAGCTGCAAGGTGTTGAGCATCGGCAGCACTACCCCCATTTCCACAGAACAACACTTTGCCTCCATTGCGATATGT
This sequence comes from uncultured Prolixibacteraceae bacterium, assembly GCA_964606515.1. Lineage (GTDB taxonomy): Bacteria > Bacteroidota > Bacteroidia > Bacteroidales > Prolixibacteraceae > CAZSIK01. Next base: position 441 of record CAZSIK010000163.1, on the reverse strand, counting down.
GTTGGTAATGAGTTTAATCGCAGTATCTACATTATCCTCGAAATTTTTATCGGCCAATAAGCGTTCTTTTACCGCTATTGCTTCTTGTATTCTTTCAACAATCATATTAACACTTTACTTTCCAGGTTGTTAGGCCTGATTTGCAAAAATTGAAATTCCTTGTTTCCCCGCCAAATTTTGAAAGTGCTTCAATTACCTTGTGCCGGGTGTTGGAAGGGCAATAGAAAAACATGAACCCTCCGCCTCCTGCTCCAGAGACTTTTCCCCCGGTGGAGCCTGCTGAAAGGGCCGCTTGATAAACCTGATCGATGGAATCGTTGGTAATGCCATCGGCCATTTTCTTTTTATGGTTCCAGCCAAAGTCGAGGATGGGGCCTATCTCGTTCAGGTCTCCTTTCAATAGGGCTTCTTTCATCCAAACAGCCTGTTCTTTGATTTTGT
>CAZSIK010000162.1:0-9480 GCA_964606515.1 uncultured Prolixibacteraceae bacterium | reverse complement strand
ACACCCTATTCAAGCCCGCTTTTACACCAAATGGATTACAAAAATGATTATTACGTATCGAAAGTAGGTGCCTACGAGATAAAACATTGTACTGATGTAAGTTATTTTTTGAAACTAGTCCCAAGATTGATTTACCCCTTAAAAGTGGATGTTGAATGTGTTAAGACACAGGCCTCGGCCTTGTTCCCCAACATTGTTGAAGCCGGGGTCCAGGCCATGAAAATTTATATCCCGGAAATCAAAGTTGAAATCCTGGAGATTAAGGACGGCCTACTTTCCGGGGTAGTCAAACACAAAACCGACAAGGAATACACCCAAGAAATAGAATACAACGGCCCGGTCCTGATCGAGGTGATCAACCCCAAATTAAAGGTTGAAAACAAATACGAAGCCGAAGCAAAGGATGGCGAATTCGAAGTTGAAGAAGTAAAATTTACTGAAAAAGACTCGGTGTATGCCGAAATCGACTTTGGTGGAATAAAAGTACGATCGAACGGGTTTAATGGCGGGGCACTCGATCTAAGCCAGGTAAAAAGCATCCATTTCGCCTACTGCGTTTTTCATGATCAACCGTTTGTAGAATATGGAATTAAATACCACAACGATTTTAACACCAATTGGGCAGGCTTTACTGTAAATGGAAAATTCAACGGCAATTATTTCAGCGGCAATCGTCAATTTACAGCTGAAAGTGGCGACTTAATAAACATTTCTTTAAACATGGAAGTGGCTCCAAAGACTTATGAACTGGAAAAACTTCAATACAGCTATAACGTTAAATATTGGGATGGTGGCTCAGCTCAAACTATTTTATCAGTCGGGGGCGGCATCCCGGTAGGTTTCGACTATGGGCACGATCTTACAGTTTGTGTATATTCTGCTGAAGGTATTGATGTGTGTAAGTACATGAGCAGCTTTCACGCCGCTTGGGAAAACTCCACGTATGGGAAAAGTGAGAGATCAACGCTGGTATGCGATGAAGGCCTTGAATATATGTCAGGATATAACACCTTTATTTCGGTTCGCCTACAAAATAAAGCGATAGATGCCAACGGCTACTATATAGAATAAAATTGTATATACACACAGTAGCCTTATGACTTCATCCTGAAAGGACTTTTAACGCTTGATTACAATTTTTTGTGAGGCAGAAAACTGTTTGCTCTCTAACCTGAGCAGATAAATACCGGGGGTTAAGGCCGAAGCATCGAAACTGACAGAATTCTTTCCTTTGTTGCCTATTCCCTGCCCGACAACTTTTACCAGTTTCCCGGTAGCATCGTACAAACCAAGTTGAACCATCTCCCGGTTTTCCAACTCATATTCGACCATGGCCCACGAGTTGGCTGGTTGCGGATACACATTCAATGCTACTTTGTTGCTTTCAAAAACTTCATCAGATGAACCGCCTGCATTGCGTACCACCACGAAATACATCTGATAATCTGTATTCTCATCGGTAGAATTGGCTCCAAGAACTACTTTCTCTCCAGCCAGGAATTTCTTTTCATAAATGGCCATTGTTTTTGCTGCACTGATGGCGCTCGACACCACAACTTTTTCTTCCTTTTTAGTGTAGGTACTCAACCATGCCGGTACGATAGCTACATCCTCCTGATGCAAAACAGAAACAAAAGCATCGGCAGAAACAGAAAAGGATGCCAGGACCTCTTTTTGTACAAAAGCCTTAGATTCAGTCGAAGTCTTAATCCATTCTGCACCAAGCAAATCATCGGGTAAGTTTTGGGCGAAGACACTCAAGTTTCCGAAAACCGAGGTTTTTAGCTGAAGGTTTTGTCCAATTGTCCATTTGGGTGCATTTACCAAATCATTGACCATCAAATTTTTAACAATAAGCCCATTGCCGCGGTAGTGACCTTCGAGGGCATATACATTGGGTGCCGGAGGCGGAAAATCCATATCGGAAGCCACGTAGAATCCAGGATGTGGTGGTTGGTTATACGAAGAATTTTGCCACGAAACGGCTACGCGGTACACCGGATCGTGCATGAAAGTATACAAACGATGGCTCGTGGGCATGGTGGTGGTATACACCATCAGCGCTTTGTTGTCGGTGCGGGCCAGGATCACTTCTTCGCGCCAGTCGCCAAGGATATCGGCCTGGAGCACGGGAGTCGATTTGCTACCATTGATCGAAGAAGCCCCAGTCCCGGTAAACAAATTGGTACCCGAATTCGTGGCGATGCTCCATCGGGTAACTGCATTGCTGTTCATTAACTCACGGCTCAGGTTCCCGTCCCACCATATTACGAAGTTACACGAGCTGGGAGCCGAACCCACAACTTTTCCGTTTAAGTCGGTTAGGCTCATTCCCGCAGCCCAAAAGTGAAAACCAGGTTTCGCCGGGTCGAGTTGTGCAGCACAGCCCCGACCGGTATCGCCAGTACCGTTATGCCTCCATGAAAGGCCGCTACTATCGGCGTATCGCAACGACATTCCATAAGGTGAGTTTTCGTGGGGCATAAAAATCATGGGACGGGTGTCGCCCTTTTTCATATACGTTACATGGCAGGCATCTCCATGCCCCACCCCCGAAGTATTCAAACCGGTGCCAGTTCCAGAGATCACCGATGAACCGGTTACCAGATCGTGTAAGCCATCACCGTTAGCATCGATTACGTGAATTGAATGGTTCCCTTGCCCGTAGTAAGCACCGTTTCCCGAAGTATTCGAATCGAAGGTCCAACGCCGGGTAAGTTTTCCGTCGCGCCAATCCCAGGCCGCCATGGTCAAACGGGTATAGTAGCCCCTTTGGAAGATGGCCGAGGGCCTTTGTCCATCGACATAAGCCACTGCTGCATTAAACCGGTCGACACGGTTCCCGTAATCGTCGCCCCAGGTGGCTTTCGACACCACTCCCCTCAAGGGCCAGTAATCGGCAGTTTCAAGTTCCAGACCGGTTTCGCCATCGAACACGGTAAGATATTCAGGACCAGAAAGGATATACCCCCAACTGTTACGATAAAAAGCAGAATGATTGGCCGATTGGGCCGGTCCTTTATTCAGGAAGTTCCCCGAAGCATCCTTGGTCCCGGGGGCAGTTTTCACCATGATTTCAGCCTTCCCATTCCCATCAAAGTCGTACACCAGGAATTGGGTATAATGGGCTCCGGCCCTGATGTTGGGACCAAGGTCGATACGCCATAAGCGGGTTCCATCGAGTTTTAAACCATCAAGGTACACGTTGCCGGTAATGCCTCCATGGGCGTTGTCGCGCGCATTCGAAGGATCCCATTTTAACACGAGGTCGAAACTTCCGTCCCCATCGAGGTCGCCCGCGCTACTATCGCTAATTTTATAGCTATAGGTCTGGCCCGAAGGATAATTTTCAACTACTTTATTGTTGGTTACCGTATAGGGAGGGGTTACTCCACCTGCAGGAGGAGTAACTGCAACCGATAAATACGCTGCATTAGCCCCCGCACTGTTGTTTGCCAGCACAGAATTTGTATTTTCGTCGATTTCAACACTCTTGACAATAGCTTTCACAAAATATGCGCTACCTGCCGGGGCAATCGAGTCGTAATAGGAAGTTACCTGGGTAAGCGGTTCGGCATTGAGTTTTTGAGCCCCTCGATACACGTTAAAACCGGTAGAATAGTCCTCACCGGCCAACAATCTCCACGAAACGAAGAAACCCTGGCCTTTGCGGGCGGCCACTATGCCCCGGTCGAGCCTTTCGACCTGCATTTGGGCGAAAAGTGTACTAAATGAAAATAAACAAACTGCAAATAAACCAAACCTAAGTATTCGTCTTTTCATCTTTTCCCTTTTTTTATCTTTCTGTTCCAACCTAGTTTCTACTGCTCAAAAATAGGATGGAGAATGCAGTTCGGATTATCCCGATTGTAAAAAGTTGAATCATTTCTTAAAAAGATGACGCTGTTATTTGAACATATAATATGGATATGAATATTGAGTTTCATTTTCACCCCTGTTTTCTGGTTAAAAAAAAACAGAAGCAAGATTTAGCAAAAGAATGTAAACAAATTACTATGTTTATATCCAACAAATTTGATTTTTAAACCTCAATTGAATATTATGAAAAGAATCTTTTTAATTATTGCATTTGCTTCGTGATCTAAAGCAATAGTTTCTGTTTCAGAAAAGCAATTTCCTTCGATCAGTTTGATAAATCATTACGAGTATTTCAATGGTGAACATGAATTTAACGGTAAGTTAGTTGGAATTGTATCAAATAGTGAATTTAGCCTTTTTGCAATGAAAAAAATGCTTGCTCCGGTTGGTACGGTTGATTTAAAAGCATTCTTGGACCAGTATCTAAACAAATAGGACAAGAGATAATTTAATCATTCTATAAACTACGGTAGAGCTCAATTACCGCAAAGCAATGCGACTACCAGGAAGCCTGACACACCACTAATCCCAAGGCACTTCGGGCGGTCTCAGGTGGAGTGTTCGGTACCTCTGCCAAGAAAAAGGGCAGTAAGTTCGCGACCGGCTGCCCTTTTTCTTGGTATAAATTTGCTTTTTGAGACAAACTTCCTTCGTCTTATTATCATTTTCAAATAAATCGTGGTACGATCATTTTAAGAAATAATTCACCATCAACATCATTTCTCCATATCTCTTTCCCAATTTCCGGCAGCCTTCAGCAGTGAAATGCAACCCGTCGGGCATGCCGGGGCAACCTTCGGAAGAGATAACGTGGGCGTTGGGAATCATTGCAGGCAATTTGGCAATAAACTGATTGAAGCCATGACATTTTCCTTTAAATTCAGCGCTAAGCAGTTCGCCTGCCAATAATGGTGTTTTCTTGGGGTCGAGATTCAGGTCAGCCATCAGGTTGTCGTAAATAGCTTTCACTTTCTTTGCCCAAAGGGAGTCGTTGGGATTCGATTCGCCCTGATGCATCAAAATACCTTTTATTACACCATCTTTTTGAGCCAGTTTGGCCATTTCAACCAAGCGGCCATAAGGATTTCCACCATAATTCTGTATCCAGCCCCTCATCCATTGGGGCGCTGTTTCAACGTAAGCCGGATGGTTTTCTTTATCGAACAATTCAATTTTACAACCACCCACCGACACATTAATTATTCCTATTTTGATGTTCTTGGGTAAAGCTTCAACCAGGGTACGCCCGAAATAATCGGCAGGAGAAAGGCCTGCCCTACAATCGCATATTGGGGGTGTGGCGGTGTGCCAGTGGCCCATCACCCTTCCTTTGTCGGGGCAATCCATTGCACTCATCATTTGGAAACGGGCATCAACAGTTGAATCCTGAGTTTCGGCGCGGGCAGCACCGGCCATGTTCGATTGCCCGAAACAAAGATAAATGTAAAAATACGGGTCTTGTGCATACCCAATCATTCCTATAAACAGCAGTAAACCAATAATCATCAACTTATTTAACGTTTTCATAGTAGTAGATTTATAAATACAATTCAAAACCATTAATTTGCCCACTCCTTGCCTTCTGCACTTCTGCGCCAGGTAAAATACGAATCCAGTATGATCAACGAGTTCTCGTCGGGTACGGATATTGGGTGAATTTCCCCTCCCAGGTACAAAGCCCAGGGATTTTCGTTTGAGAAGGCCGGCCATTGCGGAACACCCTCGCTGTTGGGATGTCCATATTTTGCAAAGTTGGTCCAATAAGTAGCCATTATTTCCGAAAGGGCCAAATCCGATTTCGAAGTAAATGGGTTGGATGGATTGAGGTTCTTGAACACAAAAGCAACATCAACACCGTGGGGTGTTCCCTGATCGGCTTGTGGCGAGCCTTCGGGCCATTGTGGATGTTGGTCGAAATAATACAGGAAGACTTTCGATTTCCCGGTTTTGGATTGAAGCCGGGCCCAGCTCCAGGTTTGCCAGCCGAATGCAGCATCGCGCATCAGGTTTCGGGCGGTGCGGGGCACTGTGGTCTCACCAACCGGATAGGCTTCCAATAACTGATCAGCAAAAGGCCCAAAACGCCTTGTAACCGTAGCAATATATTCTTCGGGCGAACGACCGGCCGGGAAACTCAGTCCTTCGTCGGAATTGTAACCAATGAGCACTGGAATATCGTTGTATTTACCAGCTTCGTATAGTTTGAACTGGTCGTCGGGGATGACGTAGCCATCTACAATGGGCCAAGCACCGCCCATGCCCATCCCCATGGGAAGTTGGTCGGCAGCGAGTTTCCGAAGTTCGGCAACCGAAGTTGCTCCTGCTTGTTCAGCATAAGCAATACCTGCTTGTTCGGCCAGTTCGAGGGTTTTCATGTTTTCGCCAGGATAAGTGGTTGGGCGTATCGGTCCAAACGAACCGCCACTCTGCGATATAGCACCATGAATCAGTCCTTTGGTGAGGGGCGAGGCACACAACATGCTCACTGAAATTCCTCCGGCCGATTCGCCAAAGATGGTCACTTTGTTGGGATCGCCACCAAAAACGGCAATGTTGTTTTTGATCCATTGCAATCCAGCAATCTGATCGAGCAGACCATAATTGCCCGAAACTCCATTGGGATTTTCGGCGCTGAGTTCGGGGTGGGCCAAAAAGCCCAGCTGCCCCACCCTATAAGCAACGCTTACCAGCACCACGCCCTTGCGCGCTAAATGCTCACCATTATGAACGGGGTCGCTGGTAGAACCAAAACTGAACCCGCCGCCATAAATCCAAACCAGTACGGGCAACTTTTCTTTGGCCGATTTTGCCGTAGTCCACACGTTTAAATAGAGGCAGTCTTCGCTTTTGCCCGATGCGGGATTTCCGCCCTGCATGGGCGCCGGCGCATATTCGACGGTTTGTTTCACGCCTTCCCATTTTTCAACGGGTTGCGGAGCTTTCCAACGCAAATCGCCCACAGGTGGCGCAGCAAACGGAATGCCTTTGTAAATCATCAAATCTTCGGTTACAGTTCCCTGAATGATCCCGCCTTCAACCTTCACTTGTCCGGGTTGAAGTTTGGTACAGGCGCCAAAAAAAAGCGAGATGGCTACAAGAAATAATAAGTTGATTTTCATGCGTATAATTTTTTATGCTATAAACAATCTGTTTACCATTGAATCAAGATTCCTGCTTTCCGGCCATACTTCAGAAATATTTTTATTAGCATTCTACCGTGGCCGGATGAGGTATCACCCACTCTATCCCCGGGTTACGTTCGTACCTCACTCACCCTGGGTTATTGATATTAAACCCCTTCAGGGTCTCGATGTCATCTTTTTAATGTTCCCATAATTATTGGATAATGTAAATGACAGTACGACCCTGAAAGGGTCATATTTCAATTCCTCCATAGGTTGGGCAAAAACCGGTAATACAACAGATGGCGCCAGGTCCCCCAATCGTGGCCGCCATGTCCTCCTACATAATACTCGTGTTCGATGTTGTGGTTCTTTAATGCCTCGTGCAAGGCCTGGCAACGACGATTAAAGAAACCACTTGCCTCCATAGTTCCCTGTCCTACAAAAAGATAATCGACTTTCTCGTTTACCTTGCGATCGGCAAGAAAGGGAGTTAATGTAGTTTCCGCTTCGTTATCGCCAGCACTAAGGATGCCAAAATTGGCAAATACATCGAGCGACCGAAAGCCGATATACATGCTATGACGGCCACCCATCGACAAGCCCGAAATAGCTCGTCCCTTTGGTGTTGAAATGGTGCTGTAACTTTTATCAACCAACGGGATAACGTGCTCGCGAAGTTCTCTTTCAAAAATATCGAAGGTCAATTCGGCATGATTGGGATGGTTGCGATGAATAACCTGATTATTCGGGATGGCAATAATCATAGAAACAGCCTTCCCCTCGGCCAATAAGTTATCGAGAATGAAGTTCACCCGCCCGTCGTAAATCCAATTGGAAGGAAGCTCGCCGCTTCCTCCCACAAGGTATAATACCGGGTATTTCTTTTTAGCATCGTAACCTGGTGGCGTGTACACATACAATTCGCGTTCACCCAAGGTCACTTCCGAATGATAAACATGACGGGTTACCGTTCCGTGCGGAACATTTTTGGCATCGTAATAGGCCGGTTCATTGCCATGCACCACCAACTGACTGTATGGGGGCATGGCAGTAAAGGCTGCATACGTATTGCTGGGATCGGGAACCTGAACCCCATCGATATTGAAATGATAGGCATACATATCGGGTTTAAGCGGCCCAATGGTCAATGTCCAAATTCCATCAGCGCCTTTGGTAAAAGCTAAGGGTTCGTTGCCCAGGTCATTGGCTGTGTAAATGGCCCCGGTAGGCAAAACCACCTTTTGCGCATTGGGGGCTTTCAACCTGAACGTTACTGTATGGTCATCGTGTACTTCGGGCGAATTCAACGGGGCGCTGAAGGGGGTCAGTCCCTCCGTATCCTTTTGTGGGTTAAAATCTAGGTTTACGTTGGATTGTTGCGCCTTCAAAAAAAAAGGAGCAATAAAAAGAAAGCCAACAATATAGATTCGCATTTTTTTCATTCGAATATCTATTTAAACAACAATTGCGCATATTGGTACAACGATCGGCGCCAAGTTTGCCACTCGTGGGCAGTTCCTGGCGATTCGTAGTATATATGCTTGATACCCTGTTTGTCGAGCATTTTGCGAAATGCACCAACCGAGCCTGGAAAAGGTTCCGGTTCTTTGGTACCCAAGCCCAACCACAATACTTTAATCTGTTGGTTCACCTTTTTCCCGTTAATGAAAGCCCCGTTTAAAAAGGTTTGGGTATCGATCTCATTTGAGCTTGGGTAATTGGAGGTTCCGCTAAACCCTCCATAGTAGGCAAAATGGCCAAGGTTGTTCATGGCAATGCGCATGGTTTGGTTGGCGCCCATCGAAAGACCAGCTATTGCCCGGCTTTCGCGATGGGAAACCGTGCGGAAACGGGCATCGATCATGGGTATAATTTCTTGCATCATTACTTCCTCGAACACCATAGCCGGTCGGCCATTTACTGCTTTGTCCTGTGGCTTGTAGGCATAGCCATTGTCCATCACAATTATCATGGGCACAGCCTTCTTTTCGGCAATCAAGTTGTCGAGAATCAGGTTGGCCTTTCCCTGGCCCGGCCATCCGGTTTCGTCTTCAAAGCTTCCATGCTGAAGGTAAAGTACCGGATAGTGCATACTTGTATTTTCTTGGTAACCAGGAGGAGTATACACAAAGCAACGCCTCCAGGCCTGCGTGATTTTCGAATAGTAATTCAACTCACTTACCAGTCCATGTGGCACCCCTTTCATGGCATATAGGTCGAGGTCGTGAGCCGGGATTTCGATACCACTTCCCCAACGGCCAGCGCCGTAGAAGTATTTTGTGCCTGGATCGGGAACCGAAGCGCCGTCAATATTCAGTTGGTAATAGTGAAAGCCTTCGTCCTGTGGGACCGATTCACCTGTCCAAACGCCATTGCTATCTTTCACCATTTCATATTTCACTCCGCCAATATCGAGTTTAACCATTCTGGCTTCAGGAGCCGAAATTTGTGCACGCACACACCCTTCAGAGTTCAC
>CAZSIK010000161.1:0-9593 GCA_964606515.1 uncultured Prolixibacteraceae bacterium | reverse complement strand
TAATGGTAACAACCATTTAGCCAACGATGCATTCAACTGGTCGTTTAGGACTGCTGAAAATACCAAGCCTACCATTGTTGACTTCAAACCAAATACTGTATTAAGTACTGGTGAAGCTACAATTGTATTAACCTTTAGTGAAGTTGTTAATGCTGTTGATGATGGTGTAGTAGCTATTGGTCACGATGATCATGTTATTACCCTTGCAGCCGATTCATTCAAGGTAGATGCTGAAAATGCTAAAGTATTGTCAGCTGTTGTTACGGGCTTACATAGCGAAGTAACCTATACTGTAAGTGTTGCAGAAGGTACATTTGTTGATGTAAATACAGGGTGCGAACCTAACGGTATAGAAGCAGTAAGCTACACCTTCGTGGTTGGCGATATTGATGCTCCAAAAGCAACTTATACTCCTGATGGTATCACCTTGCCTGATTACGTTGGTTTGACATTGACCATGAATTTCGACGATACAGTAAGTAAAGTTGCTGGGAAAAAGATCAAGGTTTACAATGCCGTAACCAATGAATTGAAGTTAACTGTCGATGCAGACGACTTTGAACCTGCTACCGGAAATACGACTTATTCGTACTTGACCACTAACCTCGGTTATGGCGCATTCTACGTATTAGTTGATGCTGGTGCTTTTGTCGACAGCGACATCGATACTCCGGAAATTGGTAAGAGTTATGCAGGTGTTGCTGATTCTACTGAATGGACCTTCTCTGTTATCGATGGTGACTTTAATTGTGCCAATCCTGAAATCATTTCACCTACCCGTGGAAAACCCGATGTTCCAACTACCACTACTATTTCAATCCAATTCTGTGAAGAAAGGATTAAAGCTGGTGTTGGTTTCGTAACCGTGGGTGATCAGGATCCTGAACAAGTTGAAGGAAAGAACTACTGGAACTTCAGTGAAGAAGATTTCATCATTGAAGGCAGCAAACTTTCTATCAATGTTGAAGGCTTGAAAGAAATGACTACTTATAGTATCATCATCGCTCCGGGTGCAATTATCGACGAAGCTGGCAACAAGTTTGGCGGTATCATCGATGCAAACAAATGGTGGTTCACTACTGGTGACTTTAGCAAACCTGTTGTAACGGTTGAGAATATCTCGGTTAACAACGTAAATGGTTTAGTTCCTGTTACAAGTACTGAGTTAGGTACAGTTTACATTGCCAAGAGCGATGTTGATGCCAACCAAGCTGCCATTGTTGCAGCCATTGCACAAGGAAAAGCAAAACAAGCACCTGTAGTTGCTGCTAATACAGCTGTAGAATTCAGTGCTGCTGGTTTGGTTGCTGGTACTTACAAAGCATACGCAATCGACCTTACCGGAAAAGCTGCAAACTTTGCAGTCTCAGATAACAGCTTCGAGGTAAGCGACGTTCCTATGTTGACTATCAAAGCAATCCAAGGTGAAAAGGATGCAACTCCTTACGAAGGTAAGCTGGTAGCTACCAAGGGTATCGTTACCGCTGTTACTGCCGATAAGAAAGGCTATTTCATCCAGGATGCAAGTGAAGCATGGGGCGGTATCTATGTATACGACGACAAACTCAAAGGCAATGTACAGGAAGGAACAACCATCAAGGTTGTTGGTACCGCAGCAGAATACTATAACTTAACCCAGATCAAGGAATTGATTTCGGTTGAATATGTAGCTCCTTTCGTTACAGTTGCTCCTGTAGTATTAACAAACATTACTGATGTACAGTTGGAAAAATATGAAGCTGTACTTACTCAGATCAAGGGTGTTGAAGTTAATGCATTGCCTGATAGCTATAAAGAATGGAAGGTTGCAAGGCCTAGCGGAACTGTTGTGAAAATCGACGATCAATTCTATCCTTACACTCCGGTTATCAACCATCATTATGATGTTACTGGTGTTGTTAACTACACTTACGATGAGTATAAACTTGCTCCACGTAAGGCTGAGGATATTAAAGATTTGACCGAATTGAGCAGCGAAGACCTCGCCACGGCAATCAAGGTTTATCCGAACCCATTCGATAAATTCATTAAGCTTGAAGTTTCAAGTAACGTGACGATAGCAAAAGCGGTTATTACAAATATCGCAGGACAAACGATTAAAGAAGTCATTAATCCTGAATATACAATCCCGACTAGTGAACTGCGTAGCGGCGTTTATTTCATCTCATTGCACACTGTAGATGGTATCGCCAAAACTGAAAGGATTATTAAGAGGTAATACCGAATTGATTGATTAAAAAAGGGGGGCCGAAAGGTGCCCCTTTTTTATTATCTTTGTTTCATTATAAAAAACCCTGGATATGATCGACTTAATAAAAAAGCACACTTCCATTCGGAAATACAAAAATGCTCAAGTAAGCGATTTGCTGATCAACGACCTCCTCGAAGCCGGATGCAGGGCTTCAACTACGGGTAATATGCAATTATATTCTGTTATCAACACTACCAGCCAGCTAATTAAGGAAAAACTATTGCCTGTTCATTTCAACCAAAAAATGGTGCTTGATGCACCACATGTGTTGACTTTTTGTGCCGATTTTAACCGGTTTAAGAAATGGTGCATCCTTAACCAGGCTGAACCAGGATACGATAATTATTTGTCGTTTATGACTGCAGCAATCGATGCTATTTTAGTTGCACAAAATGTGTGTGTTGCTGCTGAATCGAAAGGTCTTGGTATTTGCTATCTTGGAACGGTTTTATATAATGCTGAAAAAATCATTACTATCCTGAAATTACCCAAAGGGGTTGTCCCGGTAGCTACAGTAACCTTAGGTTGGCCCGATGAACAACCCCAAAAGGTTGATCGGTTGCCAATTGAAGCTATAGTGCACAAGGATGTTTATAACGACTATTCCGATGAACAGATCGGAAAACTGTACCATTACAAAGAGTCGTTAATTGAAAATCAAAGGTTTATTGCTGAAAATGGGAAAAATACTTTGGCTCAGGTTTTTACCGATGTTCGATATAAGAAAACTGATAACGAGCATTTTTCGGCTAAACTTTTAGAAGTTATCCGTAAACAAGGATTTGAATTTTAGTTGATCTTCCCGAAAAAAGATAAGATCTGGTTTAACACCTGCTCTGGACTTATATACTCCATGCATTTTAGGCTATCGTGAATGCATGCTTTATTCCCGTACACTGAGCAAGGACGACAAGAAAGCTGATCGCCATTATAATATATCTGAAAATTTTCGGGTTGGTTTAAAGGGGCAAATCCTAGTCTTGGATCGGTAGGACCCCAGATGGAAAGGGTTGGAATCTTAAGTAAACAGAATAAATGGAGGTTAGAGGAATCCATTGTAATGCCTAATTTTACGTCACTTAAAACTGCAAATTCAGCACCCATTTCAAGTTGATTGGCAAGGACAATACAATTTGGAAATTCGTTCGATAATTCATTTAAAATCTTTTCTTCCTGTTTCCCCCCACCGGAAAGAAGAATGCTCACATCAATATGTTGATTGATCAAGTTAATCAAATCCCTCACCTTGTTAATTCCCCAAATTTTTTGTGGATGTCCGGCAAATGGAGCCAGGGCGATTTTTAATTCTTTTAACTGATGTTTCTGCTTAAAAGAATTGGCTTTTTTAACATCTTCATCTGAAAATTGTATTGTTCTGAAACTTTCGTTTTCGATTCGAAGCCCCAACTTTGAGAAAGGTAGCAGATACCGTTCGGTGGTATGAGGTAGTAATGTTTCAACTATTTTTGTTCTCAAGGCTTTTTTTTTCTCCTTTCTGCCCTTATCGTATGAAAGAACCTGTATTCGGTTTAACCTGAAAAGAAAGTTTAAAATTCGGCTCCTGATTACCTGATGGAGATCGATTACCGCTACCGGAGAAAGGATTTTCATGATGTCGGAATATAGCCGGAACAAACCTAATAAGCCCTTATGACGTCCGACTAAGTCCGCTTCAAATAAGCACAATCTTTCTATGCCTTGAAAAATAGGGAAGTATTGTTTGCGGCTCACCAGATAGATGGTTGTGTCGTGATTATTGCGAAGTACATTTTGCAATACGGGGAGCATAAGTGCCACATCTCCCATTGAAGAAAACCGGTAAACCACTAGAGTTTTCATAGATTAAACCTAATACGGTTTGTATGATTTTACTTCCGCAAGTCCTGAACCGGTAACCTTGTTAATTTCATTTTTAACCCGCGAACGTTCATCATTGGTGAAGTATACCGAGCGGGCTAAACGGATAAAAACATCGCCAAAGTTTTTTTCGCGCTCCAGTTCCCTGATCTGGTCTTCGATATCCCATAATTTGTGGTTTATTTCAAGCAACTCGAGATAAAGTGGATGTTCTTTTTCCATAATTAAAGTTGAGGCTTCAGAGAGTGATGTAAACTCTTTGTTAAGATGTTCTTTTATACCTGGATCATCAATTTTTTCAAGTTTTATTTCAATGATGGAGAGTTTATCCATTATTTCTCCGTTCGATACTTCAATTTTCATTCTTCAATTCTTTTTGGTTTTACGTACCGTTTCTCTTGAAAAGGCTTGAGCTGTGGCCATGATCAACATATCGTCGATATTCACGTGAGGAGGCCTTGTGGCCATAAATAAAATGGCTTCAGCTATATCGTGGGCCGTGAGTGGATCAACCCCCTCGTATACCTTTGCTGCTTTTTCCATATTGCCATGAAAACGAACCGGCGAAAAATTGGTTTCAACCATTCCGGGGGAAATGCAGCCTACTTTTATCCCGTATTTCACCCAGTCGATCCGCATCCCTTGAGTTAACGAGATCACGGCACTTTTTGTTGCGCAATATACATTTCCCGAAGCATAAGCTTCACGTCCGGCAATGGATGCCACATTGATAATGTGGCCCTGGTTTCGCTTGATCATGCCTTCCGAGATCAGCTTTGAAATATACAAAAGCCCTTTTATGTTGGTGTCGATCATGGTTTCCCAATCTGAAACAGAGCCTTCGTGCAACGATTCATAGCCCAAGGCTAGGCCTGCATTGTTAATCAAAAGATCGATGGTAGTCCAGTTTTCAGGCAGGCTTTTTATAGCATCACTTACTTCTTCGTAATTACAAATGTTGAATTTTAAGGGAAAAACCTCACCTTGATTGAGGGAATTGATCTCGGAGGAAACCTGTAAAAGTAATTCTTCTCTTCGACCAGTTATAATTACATTGAATCCATTTTGGGCCAGGATAATTGCAGTAGCTTTACCTATCCCCGACGTAGCTCCTGTAACCAAAGCAATCTTATTCATAATTTACCGATAATTCTAGTGAATATTGAGAAATCAATTGCGAAGATAATATTTTAAGCCTGTTCCTTGTCGAAATGAAAACAAACCTCTTTAATTGTAAAACTGTTTGATTAAATTTGCATGGCTAAAAAAATATCGATATGGAGCAAGAAATTAACAATTTGGAAGAATTTGATATCAACAGTGTACCTGAGCCTGAAGATATCAACGAGGTAATTTTTAACTTAATGGTGAATCCAAATCTTTCACCCTTAAATTATTTCAATGATTTTAGCGAAACTTTTCCCGATCCCAAAAATATGGGAAACGATGATGTTGATGCTTCCGGGATATTTGATTTAGGTATTGGATCGGTCAAATTGGCCATGACCACCCACGCGATACACCATCACGTGGAAACCGATCCGCAAAAAGCCATGGAAATCCTAATTGCCCGGGCATCACGAAAGATGGTTTGTTTTGGGGCTACTCCACTTGCCATTACTTCAATGCTTTATCATATCGATTTTGGCGATCCAAACGGACACCTGATCGCCTCAGGGGCAAAAAAGGGCCTCGAAAGGGCTGCTGTTGCATTCAACCTGAAAATCTCAGACCGTAAAATCAGGTTTGACCATTTTACAGGACACGAAGGGCTTAATCCTACCATTATTGTGAGTTTGTTGGGGGTATACCCCGATAGCTCCGATTGTAGCCAGAAACCAATGACTCCTAGTTTTAAAAATAAGGGGAACAATATTTTTGTGATTGGTAAATCGTTCGAAGATATTGCCTCTTCTGAGTATCTGGAATTTTTTCATGGAATTGCCGTATCCCAGTTGCCTCACTTTGACCTCAATTTTGAACGGAAACTTCAACAAGTGGTACAGCAACTTATTCAAGAAAAGTTAATACAAAGCGCTAGTCCTGTTGCTAAAGGTGGATTGTTTTTTACCTTAATGAGATCGGGATGGGTGAATGAATTTGGATTCGACATCACTACCGATGCTGAAATACGACGAGATGCCTTCCTATTTGGTGAATCGATGGGACGAATCATAGTTGGAGTAAAACCCGATGATGAAGATGATTTTGTAGATTTCATGAGCGAAACCAAAGTACCTTTCTTTACCTTGGGCCATGTTACTAAAGGTGAAATCAGGATTGACGATGAATCGTACGGTTTCATTGATAAAATGTCGACCAACCTTTAAAAAAACAAAATTGAAAGAGAAAGCGGGCTTCAAGCCAGTAAAAAAAAATGATATAAAGGCAATGTTTAACCATATTGCCCGTCATTACGATTTATTGAACCACCTGCTCTCTTTTGGCATTGATGTTTATTGGAGAAAAAAACTAATCAAACTGGCCTCTGTTCATCAGCCTAAAAAAATCATCGACATTGCTACCGGTACTGCCGATTTAGCGATAATGGCAGCTAAAATTTCGCCTGAATCGATAGTAGGGATTGACCTGGCCGGGGACATGTTGGCTATCGGAGAGAAAAAAATCAGGAAAAAAGGGCTTCAAAATTTGATAGAACTTAAAGAACAAAATGCTGAAGCGATCGATTTTCCCGATCAAACCTTCGACCTTGCGATGGTCGCTTTTGGAGTTCGAAATTTTGAAAATCTTGAAAAGGGTTTGACTGAAATAGGCAGGGTAATAAAAAAAGGAAATCCCCTTTTTGTACTCGAATTTTCAAAGCCTGGATCAAAGATATTTGGCCGTTTGTACCGCTTTTATTCGTTCAATTTTCTTCCCTTTATCGGTAGGATTATTTCAAACAATATGGAAGCATATACGTATTTGCCAAAAAGTATTTTACACTTTCCTGATGGAGAGCAATTCCTGTTAAAGATGAAACAAGCTGGTTTCGACCAGTGCACCATGAATAAACTGACGTTGGGCATTGTTACTTTATATGTCGGATACAGAAAAGATTAGCTTGTTGCAATAAAATACACGATTTTTGGTTTTTTGAGAAAATATCCTGTAGTGAAAAAATTACAAATCATTTTTGCACTTTGCTTTCTTTGGAATTTTGGCTTTGCACAGTCGAAAAGGGTTGCTTATCTTACTACTTATGACCAGGATCGGCTTCATTTTGGCTTTACCCTTGGCCTTAATACCTTCGATTTTCGTATTCAACATTTCAATAGCTTAAACGACAATATTAATTTCAGTACCCAATTCCTCGATTCGCTAAAATTGGCTGAAATCGATGCAGTACACCGAAAGGTCAGGGCCGATATATCCGCTCTTATTCCTGGATTTACGGTTGGGATCGTTTCGAGTTACCGGCTTTCAGAATTTGCTGAACTTAGGTTTCTTCCGGGGCTTTCGTTTGGAAACCGGAAAATGGTTTTCAATGTTCCTATCCACGATATGAACAACAATGAAGACCTCAGTCGTTATTCGGTCAGATCAACTTATCTTGACTTTCCCTTATTGGTGAAATACAAAGCAAAAAGAATTGTCAACCAAAGGCCATACGTTATAGTTGGAGGTGCTTTTAGGCTCGATATTGCCAAATCGGCTGATGATGACCTGATTGCGCTCGACAGCCCCAATTTATTCTTTGAAATTGGTGGAGGTTGGGATAGCTATTTGCCTTATTTCAGGTTCTCGACCGAGTTGAAATTTGGTTTCGGCCTGAATAACGTACTTGGAAAAATTCCCGAATTTCCGCAACCTGCCTATTATTCAAATGCCATAAGCCGGTTAACTTCCAATGTGATAACCCTGTCGTTCCATTTTGAATAAAACCCGGATAAATTGTTGTTCTTCTTAATAAATTAGGGTGATGAGAAAGATTGTGAGCATAGAAATTTTGCCCCAACAAATCAACGACGAGAAGCTTATTTGTTCCGTACTTCAAGCACGGTTTGGCTTTTCACGTGAAGAAATTTCCGGCTTTAGGATCATCAGAAAATCGGTTGATGCCAGGGGGAAAGCCATCAAATTCAATCTTGGAGTTGAAGTATTTCTTAACGAGAGCCTTCCAACAGAACTTGTTTGTCATGTTGAATACCCTTTTGTTGGAAATGAAACCGAAGTGCTCATCGTAGGTGCTGGTCCTGCCGGGCTTTTTGCCGCTTTGAAATTAATTGGGCTTGGGTTTAAACCGGTTGTGTTGGAAAGGGGCAAAGATGTAAGCCGAAGGAAACGCGATATTGCTGCTTTACACCGCAACGAAAGGGTTGATCCTGATTCTAATTATGGTTTTGGAGAAGGTGGCGCTGGTACTTTTTCGGATGGAAAGCTTTATACGCGCTCGAAAAAGAGGGGCGACAACTCCACCGTACTCGAAGCGCTTTATTTACATGGAGCCCCAAAAGAAATTCTTACAGATGCCCATCCTCACATTGGAACCAATATTTTGCCCCGCGTGATTGGGAACATTAGGAAAACCATTCTCGAGTCGGGCGGTGAAATTCTATTTGATCATCGAGTTGTTGATTTTATCGTTGAATTTGACGAGGTTAAAGGAGTTGTTTTTTCCAATGGTTCAAAACGGACCGCAAAGGCTGTTATTTTAGCAACAGGTCACTCGGCCCGTGAGATCTATTACGCGTTGCATTATAAAGGGATACGGCTTGAAGCAAAAAATTTTGCGGTTGGAGTACGAGTAGAACATCCTCAGAACCTGATCGATACAATTCAATATAAATTGCCCTCAAGAGGAGAATTCCTTCCCCCGGCATCCTATTCGTTTGTCGAACAAGTTGAAAAACGGGGAGTGTATTCCTTTTGCATGTGTCCGGGAGGGATGATTGTTCCGGCAGTCACAGCTGCAAACGAAATGGTGGTGAATGGCATGTCGCCCAGCGAGCGTAACGGGAAATTTGCTAACTCGGGTTTTGTTGTCGAGATCAGGAAGGAAGATTTAAGTAAATATCAGCGCTTTCATGAACTCGCCGGCTTAAAGTTTCAGGAAGAGATTGAACAATTGGCATTTAAAATGGCGAATGAAAGCATGTTTGCTCCAGCCCAACGAATGGTCGATTTTGTCTCAGGAAAAGCATCGTCTTCCCTACCTGCAACTTCCTACCATCCCGGCTTGCTTTCGTCTGATTTGCATCGCTGGTTACCTTCGTTTATTGGCAAGAGATTGCAAGAGGGATTTGTAGCCACAAACAAAAAAGCAAAAGGTTTTCTAAGCAACGATGCATTGCTTGTTGGGCTTGAGTCGAGAACTTCGTCTCCAATCCGGATTCCAAGAGATGAACAAACTTTTGAGCATGTAAGTGTGAAAGGCCTTTTCCCGTGTGGCGAAGGTGCGGGTTATGCCGGCGGGATTGTTTCCTCGGCTATCGACGGCGAACGATGTGCTGAAAAAGTAGTACAGAAACTCAATAATAAACTC
>CAZSIK010000160.1:3552-9693 GCA_964606515.1 uncultured Prolixibacteraceae bacterium | reverse complement strand
GCTCCCGAAATAAAAATTGCTTTCGACAAAAAGACCAAATTCCCTTACTACCTGATTAGTGTGTCGGAAGAAATGATCGATCAGGAAGTGAAATCGTATACAACCCGTTTCGGGTCGAGCCAGCCTTCGGAATTCGTCGATGCTGAATCGACCATTAGGGGCCGCTTAACCCAACTTGATGAAAATAGCAATGAAAAAAACGGTGGAATTGTAGTTGAGTCGGCACTGTTGGCTGTGAACATCATTGGGGATCAGGATTCAAAACAACTTTTCATCAATAAAAAAGCAGGCGAAGAAGTCGTCTTTGACTTGAAAAAAACCTACCCGAACGATACTGAAATTGCCTATTTATTGAACATCGATAAGGAAGAAGTTGCCAATGTGGAAGGGGAATTTAAGCTGACCATTAGCGAAATCAATACCTTTGTTCCCGCAAGCATCGACATGGATTTATTCAAAAATGTTTATGGTGAAGAAACCACCATCACCGATGAACCTTCATTCAGGGAAATTATTGCAAACCAAATAAAAATTGGTTTTAGCTCCTCAAGCGACTATCGTTTCTCGCTCGATGCCCGCGAAATCATCTTGGAAAAATTCAAACCCGAATTGCCAGAAGCCTTCCTTAAACGTTGGTTGCTTGAAGTCAACAAGGAACTTTCCGTTCAACAGGTTGAAGATGAATTTCAATATTTTATAGATGATTTAAGGTGGCAATTGATCAGGGATAGCCTTGTGAAGGATTTCGAGGTTAAAGTACTCGAGGACGAGGTGCTCGCGTTTGCCCGTGAAGTAGCTGTAGCCCAGTTCCGACAATATGGAATGTACCAGGTTCCTGAAGAACATTTGGATAACTTTGCGAAAAGAATGCTCGAAAAAGCCGAAGACCGCAACCGGATGTTCTCGCGTGTTCAGGAACAGAAAGTATTCAATATCCTCAAATCGAAAGTAACAATTGATGAAAAAGTGGTTTCAAAAGAGGATTTTGAAAAGCTTTTTGAGAAACAATAAAATGTTAAGCCTTGAATAATAACAAGCCGGACCGTGTGTTCGGCTTTTTTGCTATTTTTTTCTACCTTTGTGGCGCTTATCAACACAAGAAAAAAGAAAATGAAAAACGACAACGAATTTAACAAATACGCCACCCGGCACATGGGCATCAACAGCCTTTCGCTCGATAAATATATCTCGTCGGTTTATGGTAGTTATATCTCGCCAACCATCATCGAGGAACGTCAGTTAAACATTGCCACAATGGATGTTTTTTCGCGGCTCATGATGGACCGCATCATCTTTTTAGGGGTACCGATCGACGATTACGTGGCCAATATCATCCAGGCTCAATTGCTGTTCCTCGATTCAACCGATCCAGGTAAAGACATCTCGATCTATTTCAATACACCCGGAGGTTCAGTCCATGCCGGCCTGGGTATTTACGATACCATGCAATTTATTTCTTCGCCCATCGCCACAATCTGTACCGGTATGGCCGCTTCGATGGGTGCGGTTTTGCTTACTGCAGGCTCACAAGGAAAACGATCGGCATTGACCCACTCGCGCATCATGATCCACCAACCCATGGGCGGTGCACAAGGCCAGGCAAGCGATATCGAAATTACCGTTCGTGAAATCATGAAAATCAAAAAAGAACTTTACCAAATTATTTCAAATCATTCGGGAGTGCCTTTCGAAAAAGTAGAGAAAGACTCTGACCGCGATTACTGGATGACTGCCCAAGAAGCTAAAGAATACGGAATGATCGACCAGGTTCTGGTCAGGGAAAAGAAAAAATAAACTATGCAAGGTAAAAAACCGATGGATAAGTGCTCGTTTTGCGGTAGAAGGAAAGATGAAGTGGAATTGCTGATTGCCGGCATGAATGGTCACATTTGTAACCGATGTATCGAACAGGCTCATTCCATCATCGAAGAGGAGTTTAAGGGTAAAGGGCACTTCGATTTAAAAGGCATCAAACTCCATAAGCCAAAAGAAATCAAAACTTTCCTCGATCAATATGTGATTGGTCAGGAACATGCAAAAAAGATTCTTTCGGTAGCTGTTTACAACCATTATAAACGCCTGGGTCAAAAAGTAGGCGATGATGAAACCGAAATTGAAAAATCGAACATCATCCTTGTTGGGCCAACTGGTACCGGGAAAACCCTTTTGGCCCGCACAATAGCCAAAATGCTGCATGTACCCTTCACTATTGTTGACGCAACAGTGTTAACTGAAGCTGGTTACGTGGGAGAGGACATTGAAAGCCTTCTTACCCGTTTGCTTCAGGCTGCCGACTACAACCTTGAAGCTGCCGAACGTGGTATCGTGTTTATCGACGAAATCGATAAAATTGCCCGTAAAGGCGATAACCCATCGATCACACGCGACGTTTCGGGCGAAGGGGTGCAACAAGGACTGCTGAAACTGCTTGAAGGATCGGTTGTAAATGTTCCGCCTCAGGGGGGTCGCAAACATCCTGAACAAAAAATGATTCCCGTAAACACCAAGAACATACTCTTTATTTGCGGAGGGGCATTCGATGGTATTGAACGAAAAATTGCCCAACGGCTCAATACCCGAGTGGTTGGTTTTAATGCCATCGAGGGTACAGCTGCAATCGACAGGGACAACCTGATGAAGTACATCGCCCCGATGGATTTGAAATCGTTCGGACTGATTCCTGAGATAATTGGCCGCTTGCCGGTGCTTTCCTATCTCGATCCACTCGATCCCGATGCCCTGAGACGAATCCTTACCGAGCCCAAAAATGCCATTGTAAAGCAGTACGTTAAGCTTTTTGACCTCGATGGAATTGCACTTAAGTTCAGTGATGAAGCACTCGATTACATTGTTAAAATTGCTGTCGAGTTTAAATTGGGAGCCCGTGGCCTCCGTTCTATATGCGAAACCATTATGGTGGATGCCATGTTTGAAATGCCTTCGAACGGCAAAAAAACATTTACCATCAGCCGCGAATACGCCGAGGCAAAAATCGATACGGCTGGGATGCAATTGTTAAAAGCAAGCTAAATATTTCTTGTTAAAATATTCAGAAGGCACAATGTTTAAAATATATTGTGCCTTTTTTAATCACAGAGTAGATGTCTGACCTGATCGAAAACCATAACGAGCGTTTCTTTGGCCTGTATGCTTTTTCGAAAGATTTAATCATAAACGGCCATGCCAAAGAAACATACAGTCAGTATCGAGCGTTAACCGATACAGTTACTGCACTTGAAACCATGCAGGTAATCGACAGGTTACTCCTCGATGGCCTTCCCTTTGAACAGATTAAGTCAAATATTGGCAAATTGCTCAATGTGTTTTTTGCGTCATTGAAAAACAAGGATTGGGATCAGCCAGGGGAAGGCCATTTCTTGTACTACCTGATGCGCGAGAACCAGGAAGTTATAAAAATCATACATGAACTGAAGCAGGGAATAAAAGCTCTGGGAAAAAGTGAAAAGCCCGATTATTCCTCGTTGATTTCCTGCCTGGAACAACTGAAAGTGTATGAACTTCATTGTATTAAAAAAGAAAACATCCTTTTTCCCTATATCGAAAAAACGGTTCCCCAATACCGTTGTTTACAGCTGATGTGGTCGTTTCACGACGATTACAGGCGCTTGCTAAAGTCCTTGTTCGATATGCTTGCAAAGGATGTCGTCGATAATAAATTGCTTTATAAAACCCTGGGAGACCTATTCTTTGTTCTTTTACCCATTATTTTCAGGGAAGAAAACATCCTGTTTCCGGTTGTCTGCCGTGCCATTCCTTTAGAGGCATGGGATGAAATGCTGCAACAAAGCAGTGAACTTGGATGGTGCTATATCGAAACGCCAGAATACAAAACAAAGGCGACTAATTTAGCCGAAAATTCCACTGAAGGTTGGATTGATTTGAATACGGGTCAACTTAGTGTCCGGCAAATCATCCTGATGATGGAACACCTTCCGGTCGACATTACCTTTGTTGATGAGAACGATGAGGTTCGTTACTTCTCGGGAGTCAAATACCGGATTTTCCCGAGATCAAAAGCCATAATTGGACGGAAGGTGCAGAATTGTCATCCCAAAGAAAGTGTGCATGTGGTCAATCAAATTGTCGATGCTTTTCGAAATGGGGAAAAAGACCATGCCGATTTTTGGATCAATATGAGAGGCCGGTTCATTCACATCCGCTATTTTGCCCTGCGCGACGAGTCAGGTATTTACAAGGGCACGATTGAAGTTAGCCAGGATGTAACCGAAATACGGGCGCTCGAAGGGGAGCAACGCTTGTTGAGCTGGGAAAACAAGTAACCTTTTTTTAAAGCATGGTTTACGTTTCTGATCGCACTTTTTCCTAAATCAATTGTTCTCTTGTAAAACTCTTGTTTATGGATATGATCATTATTGGTTTTGCCGCTTTTTTTACCGCGATACTGACTTTTTTTTCGGGCTTTGGATTGGGAACTATTTTAGCACCGGTTTTTGCCCTTTTTTTCCCGATTGATGTGGCGATTGCCCTTACAGGTGTGGTGCACTTTACAAACAATGTCTTCAAAATTTTTCTGGTAGGAAAACAAACCGACAAAATGGTTTTGTTTCGTTTTGGAATACCAGCCATTATTGCTGCTTTTGCTGGTGCCTGGTTGCTGATGCGCATCACCGCTCTTCCGGCTTTGTTCGGCTATTCGCTTTTTGGTAAAAGTTTCGAAGTGACCCCGGTGAAGTTGATCATTGCCACAATCCTGATTATTTTCTCGGTTTTTGAACTCCTCCCTTCGGTTCAGAAATGGCAATTTGGTAAGAATAAGTTGATTCTGGGAGGTATTCTCAGTGGTTTTTTTGGCGGACTCTCTGGAATTCAGGGGGCCTTGCGTAGCGCGTTCCTTATTAAAAGCGGATTGAGCAAGGAAGCCTACATTGCTACGGGAGTGGTAATTGCCAGTTTGGTCGATTTTACCAGGCTTACAGTTTATGCCTCGCGCTTTGCATCAGCCCATTTGCATCAAAATATGGTCTTGTTGCTTACGGCAACTTTAGCAGCTATTGCCGGTGCATTGCTTGGAAAAAAACTGTTGAAAAAAGTCACCTTGCGTAGCATTCAGCTATTGGTAGCCGTGATGCTTATCTTTATTTCGCTGGCATTGGCAATGGGAATAATTTAACTAACAACAAAATAAAATGATTGTACCTGAAGTGAGCCTGCGTATGATCGCCTATTTCGATGGTGATGTTCGGCGTATAAACCATGCGTTGAAGGTTTATGGCTTTGCAACGGCCATTGCCGGAGTTGAAAAATTGGATGAAAGGCAACATCAAATAGTTGATATTGCGGCACTTCTTCATGATATTGGCATTGTGAATGCAGAAAAAAAGTACAATTCATCGGCGGGAAACTATCAGGAGCTTGAAGGACCACCTGTAGCTCGTGAACTACTTGTACAATTCAATCTGCCATCAGAAATAATTGATCGGATTTGTTTTTTGATCGGTCACCATCACAGTTATACCAAAATCGATAGAATCGACTTTCAGATTCTAGTCGAGGCCGATTTCCTGGTTAATATTTTCGAAGACAACTTGAGCGGGAATGCCATACACAGCATCAGGGAAAAATATTTCAAAACCAAAGCAGGGAAAGAAATGCTCGATAAAATCTATCTGAATTTGAAATAAATTATTGTATCCTCCGCGCAAACAATCAGTTTTTCTTCGCCAAGCAAGGCCTTGTAAACATTATCGAAATAAGCCATGTAATTCCCATCTTCGGTAGGCAGGTATTTTCTGACGACTTCACCATCCACCTCGGTGTGCAGCAGTCCAAACAGTTCCTCCTTATCCATTCCAAGAATTGGCTTGCCGGGAAGGATGCCGTCTTTCAGGTTTTGTTCCTGTACATCGAGACCGTATTTTACAAACGAGCCTTTACGGCCATGCACCACAAAACGGGGGCCCACCTCGCGCGCGAGTACACCTGCTTTTAAAATCACTTTGGTTTCAGGATAATGTAGCTGAATTTCAAAATAATCAACATTGATACCAAGGGGCCTTTGTTTTCGGATGTCGCCCCAAACCCAATCGGGTTTCCCGAAAAGGAAAAGCGCTTGGTCGATCAGGTGGGGCCCCAGGTCGTATAAGTTACCTACCCCTGGGT
>CAZSIK010000160.1:0-3542 GCA_964606515.1 uncultured Prolixibacteraceae bacterium | reverse complement strand
AATCAACCCGTTCTTTACCGGGTCGGAACCGGTCGAAACACGATTCATAGATCAGGATATCACCTAGCGTGTTTTCTTCAATCAATTTTTTAATGGTCAGGAAATCGCCATCCCATCGGCGGTTTTGAAAAGGAATCAGCAGTTTGTTTTGTTTTTTCGCAAGCGAAATCAGTTCATCCGCTTCGTCAACGGTCACGGTAAAGGGTTTTTCAACAATAACATGTTTGCCCGCCAGCAAGGCCGCCTTCGCTATATCGAAATGGGTGAAGTTAGGGGTAGCAACTACTATTATATCAATGGATTCGTCGTCTAATAGTTCGGCGTGTGACGAGAACACTTCAACTTCAGGATAACTTTTATACGCGAGTTCAACCTGGGAAGTAACAAGGGCCTTGAGCCTGAACCCGGGATGGGCTTCGATGAAAGGTGCAAAAAAATATCGGCCCGAAAGCCCGAAACCAATGATGCCAACTGATACTTTCTCCATATAATTATGATTTTCCCAAATTGCTTTCTTGGGTGCGATTCAAAAATATCAAAAATTATGGGGCTTTCTAATATTTTTTGGAATTAGCCAAAATCAATACTATTTTTTAATTTCAAAAAATGTAACATTTCACTTTTGTCTTTACTAAATAAACAAATTTGCATTGATGAACAAGAATAAAGAGACACAGTTTAAAGAGATTGTCGACGGGAACAAGGAGCGCATCATGCGTATTTGTCGGTATTACAATCCCAATGTTGAAGACCAGAAAGACATGTACCAGGAGGTTCTGGTGAATGTTTGGAAAAGCCTCGATAATTTCAGGGGCGATTCTAAAATTAGTACCTGGGTTTACCGTATTGCCATCAATACTTCGTTGAACTTCACCGGGAAAGCCTTCAGGCAAATGAAACTGATGGTCGATAAAGATGTTCAGACTATTAATGTGCTGGCCGATGATGACCTTCAGCTTAAACAACAATACGAAACCGACCTCGACATGCTACAAACCCAACTCAACCAGTTGACGGTAATCGAAAAAGCCATGATGTCCTTGTTGCTCGAAGGGCTCTCGATGCGCGAAATTGCCGATGTAATTGGTTTGACTGAGACCAATACCCGGGTAAAAATCCATCGCATTAAAGACAAGCTCAAAGAGTGTGTTCTTGAAAGCAAAAACAGTATAAACCATGAAAATTAAACAGACCATGAAAAGAACAAACACACTTGACTATTCATTCGGGAATATGGATGAATATATTGGCAAACTCAAATCGGAAGATAAAAGAAACCTGGTGCTTACCCGAAATTTTATTTGGATAATGTTTATTATGGCTGGGGTATATGCTTGTCTTACAATTAGTATTGCCTTGTATGGAGATGACCTTTACAGACAGATTGGTTTTTCATTGTATGTTCTGGCCTTTATCCTCTTTGCCTTAATCTTTCGATATTTAAAAAAGGAATACCAAAGGGTCGATTATGGACTTCCTACGCTAGAGATGCTTAAAGAGGCAGCAAAAAGGTACAAGCTTTTTCAGCGTAAAACGCTTTTGGTTATTGCCCCTGTTTTGTTGATCGACGCGGGAATGGTGTTGCTGCTTTTTTCGAGTGAGCGAGATGGAAACATGCTGAATTCCATACTCATTAGCCAGGCTTTACTTATCCCATCCATGGGGATTGGATTCTTTATTGGAACCAGAATTTGGAGAAAACGCCAAAAACCCTTGCGTGATGCGGCACTTGAAATGATTAACGAATTAGAAAAATAAAATTATGAATGTACTAATTAAAAGTAAAAAAATTGCGCTTATTGCTTCAGTAAGCGCTATCTCCCTGTATTTTATTCTCGATTATTTGAAAGGTACTGGTAATTACGCCTTTATTGATTTCTTCAGGGGATTTTTTATTGGCATTGCCATATCAACTTTTGCCTTGTTTGTAATTTTATTAATTGGCGGGTGGATTAAAAAGAATACATCTGATCAAAGCAAAAAAGATAAGTAAAGATCTCTGAAATTATAAGATAAGTTTTTGATCGATTATTAATGCTAAAGTAATGCAACACATCATTAATCAAATTCAAAAAGCTTTACAGGAAAACGCCGATGAAAAAACGCGCATACAGGGGCAACATTTCTTCAAGGAAGAAATAGTATCGTATGGTGTAAAAATGCCGCTCGTGGGAAAAATCAGCAAAGAGTTCTTTAAATCCTCGAATTTAGTTTCTAAAAATGAAGTTTTTACAGTCTGTGAGGGTTTGTTTCAATCGGGGATTTTGGAAGAGACCATCGTGGCTTGCAAATGGTCGTACTATGTGCATAAACAATACGAGCCCTCCGATTTTCAGGTGTTCGAAAAATGGATAAGCCTTTATGTGAATAACTGGGCAACCTGTGATACGCTTTGTAATCATACGGTTGGTGAATTTGTCGAAATGTATCCTGAATACCTGTCTGAACTTAAACGACTGGCAAAATCACAAAACCGCTGGGTTAAACGGGCTGCTGCGGTTTCGCTCATTGTTCCGGCGCGCAAGGGCATGTTCCTTTCTGATGTGTTTGAAATTGTGGATATCCTGTTGCTCGACAAAGACGATATGGTTCAGAAAGGCTATGGCTGGATGTTGAAGGTTGCCGCCAATAACCACGAACAAGCTGTGTTCGGCTATGTAATGAGAAATAAATCAGTGATGCCCCGTACAGCACTGCGTTATGCCATTGAAAAAATGCCCACGGATATAAAAGCGAAAGCAATGGTTAGCTAATGAAGTTACCTCACATTTCCAGAAAAAATAAATTTTGTTTTTGCTGAATTGAAAACTATTTTTACATTTGTTTCGTTAATAGAATTATTAAATAAAAAAATTAAGATCGATGCAGGAAAAGAATCCCAATATGGAACAAACCATCCTCGAAGTAGCCGAAAGGCAATTCATGGAAAAGGGCTTTTCATTGACTTCAACTACCGAAATAGCCAGGGAAGCCGGCTGTAATCAGGCACTGGTGCATTATTATTTCCGGACAAAAGAAAAATTGTTCGAATCGATTTTTGAACGCAAGGCTCAATTGATGCTATCCGCAATTTTAAAAATGGACGATCCCTCACAACCTTTTGAAGAACGCCTCCGTAAGCTGATAGAAAATCATTTTGACATCATGATGAAAAATCCGCAACTGCCATTTTTATTTCTTAATGAGCTTTTAACCAATCCGAAACGCTTGGAAATGATGACCCAAAAGTTCAAAGCCCTTCCCTTGACCATCATGGAACGCTTTGCCGACGATCTGCAAAAGGAAATCGACAGGGGCCGTATACGCGATGTCTCGCCCATCAGTATTTTGCTCACGGTGTTGTCGCTGAACATGACCCCTTTTATTATAAAACCGATATTTCAACGGATGACCAATACCAGCGATGAACTGTTCTCTTCAATTATCGAACAAAGGAAACAGGAAAACATCCGCATCATTATGAGAAGTTTGATTCCGTAATTTTTTTCTTTTTGTATTAATAGAGTTATTAAAGCTAGAAATTAACCATGAATAAACTTATA
>CAZSIK010000159.1:1060-9816 GCA_964606515.1 uncultured Prolixibacteraceae bacterium | reverse complement strand
GACATAGTTCTGTGCACGGAGGGCTTCTTCGTTCTTCCCGATTTTCTTGCATAAAGCCACATATTCCTGGCCATACACAACAAACAAGCCAGCAATCATGACCGATTCCGCTTTCGATCCTTCGGTTTTATTTTCTGTAGTCTGGAACGATTCATTGGGATCGTTCGAAAAACAGTTCAGGTTAAGGCAGTCGTTCCAGTCGGCCCGACCAATTAAGGGAAGTCCGTGTGGACCAAGGTTATTGACCACGTGATTAAAAGAAACAGTTAAATGGTCAAAAAGGCTTTGTGCCGTTGACATATCGTTATCGAAAGGTACCAGTTCGTCGAGAATCGAAAAATCGCCACTTTCCTTAATGTAGCTTACTGTCCCCAAAATTAGCCACAAGGGGTCATCGTTGAATCCTCCCCCGATGTCGTTATTTCCCCGTTTGGTAAGTGGTTGGTATTGATGATAACAACCGCCATCGGGGAATTGGGTCGAAGCAATGTCGATAATGCGCTCCCGGGCCCGTTCAGGAATCTGATGCACGAATCCGATCAGGTCCTGGTTCGAATCCCTGAAGCCCATTCCCCTGCCGATCCCGCTTTCAAAAAAGGAAGCCGACCGGGAAAAGCAAAAGGTGATCATGCATTGGTATTGGTTCCATACATTCACCATCCGGTCGAGCCGTTCATCGCCCGATTGCACCGAGAAAATGCTGAGCAGGTTATCCCAATATTTCCTGAGCTCCAGAAAAGCTTCATCGACTTTTTCGGAAGTATCGAAACGGGCAATGGTTTCTCGTGCCTTTGCTTTGTTGATACTACCTTTCGACTCCCATTTCTCTTCTTCTTTGTTTTCGACGTAACCCAAAACGAAAACAAAATCTTTCGATTCTCCGGGTTGAAGTTCCAGTTCGATATAATGCGATGCGATTGGCGACCATCCGTGAGCCACGCTGTTGCGCGATTTGCCCTCGCTTACCACCTGAGGCTCATCAAAACCATTGTACAAACCAAAAAAAGACTCCCTGTCGGTATCGAAACCCTGTATCGGAGAATTCACCGAGTAATAAGCATAATGGTTACGCCGCTCCTTGTATTCGGTTTTATGGTATAATACTGCTTCATCGATTTCAACTTCCCCTGTGGAAAAATTTCGTTGAAAATTTTCCATGTCGGATGCGGCATTCCACAAACACCATTCAGTGAAAGAGAAAAGTTTGATTTTTTTCACAACAGATGAATGGTTCGTTAGGGATAACTTCTGCACCTCGGCCCATGTCTTCAGGGGGACAAAGAACAATACTCTTGCGGAAACCCCATCCTTCTCCCCACTGATTTGCGTATAATTCATCCCATGCCGGCATTCATACTTGTCGAGCCGGGTTTTACATGGCTTCCAGCCTGGCGACCAAATGGTTTCCCCATCTTTGATATAAAAATAGCGCCCGCCACTATCCATCGGCACATTGTTGTAACGGTAACGGGTAAGCCTGCGGAACTTGGCATCCT
This sequence comes from uncultured Prolixibacteraceae bacterium, assembly GCA_964606515.1. GTDB lineage: Bacteria > Bacteroidota > Bacteroidia > Bacteroidales > Prolixibacteraceae > CAZSIK01. Next base: position 8,320 of record CAZSIK010000159.1, on the reverse strand, counting down.
TATAGAAAGTATAACCACCGGCTGTATTCGAAATCAACGAGAAAAAATCTTCATTGCCCAAATAATTGATCCAAGGCCAGGGAGTTTCAGGATTGGTTATCACGTATTCACGTTGGATGTCGTCGAAATATCCGTATTTCATTTTTTATTATTTTCAGTTAATGGAATTTTGTTTCAAAGTAGATTTAATTATTTTGATATTTCAATTTATCCCACCAGGTAAACTTCAATATGGTTGATCCCACAGCGATGATTATCAATACAATCAGCATGGGGCCAAATTTATGCAGGATAAGATAGACCGGAAGCATGACCAAGGATGTTTGCCAAACGATACCGATCAGTACATTGAACATGTCGAGTAAAAAGTTTTTGTTTATTTCGAAATTGGGATTTTCAGCCATCACTTCATCCTTTATTGGTTTCCAAAAACCCCAGGGACGAACTTTCCGGTAGAATTCCTTCAGCGTTTCACGATCGGTTGGTTGGGTCAGGTAGGTTGCCACGAAACAGCCGATCAAGGAAGGAATTAGGATGAAGGGGAAGAAATAGAGAATCCTGATGTCGGGAGCGACCGACGGGAATAAAGTAGGCAAGATATTGGTAAATACCATCGGAATGGCTGCAACTACAATACCGGTAACCATCCCCCAGAAATACCCGTGCGAATTGAAACGCCACCAATACCATTTTAACACATTCGCAGCAGTATAGCCCCCCCAGAGAGCCGAAACCAGCAATTGCAGCACCTGGTTCACATTTTTGGCCATCATCCCAAGGAAGATGCTCACTATAACCACAATAATCCCAACCGTGTAATTGGCCTTTTTTATGGTTTGGTTCGATGCTTTCGGGTTAATGTATTTAAGATAAATGTCGTTGGTTACATAAGCCTGAGCTGCATTGAGCGTACCGGCAAAAGTCGACATGAAAGCAGCCAGCAAACCAGCCAATAACAATCCCAATAATCCGGTAGGCACAAACTGGTGAATAGCCGATGGCAACACCTGTTCAAAATCGATTTTCCCGGCGACCATCAGATCGAGTTTATCGTAAAAAATAATTCCCAGGACAAAAAAACCGGCAATCATAAGATAACGCACAGGCATAAGGATCACCGATACAAATCCGCTCATTTTGGCTGCTTCGGAAGGCGATTTGGTAGCCAGGATTTTTTGCATATCGTAATTGGGGGCTGGGCCTGCAAGGCTCAATAATACTCCTTTACAAAGCATCATCATGAAAAATGCAGTAAATAGCGTATAACCATCTTCGATAACTTTTTGGTTCACATCGGCAATATAATTGGTCCAATCGATATTGAGTGTTTTTCCAAAGAAGGGGCTCATCCAGCCTTCAGGCACGTTAATGCCATGATTGCTCACTGCAGTAAATGCAATCACTGCTATTGCAATCGATGCGATGGTCATAATGGTATATTGGAGTACATCGGCCCATACAATGCTGATCATCCCACCCATAACTGAATAGAAAACAGCAAAGAGGGTGAAAGCAATCCCGTATAGATGCGGAATGTATTCAGGAGCGATATCGAGGTTCAAGTATTGGTTGACCACTTCCCAGGGCAAAAAGATTTCCATGAATTTCCCCAAACCGATAAAACCATAAGCAAGGAAGCCAAGTCCGCTTATTATGGCGAAAACAACCACGATTCCATGCGATAATTTGCTTCCCCTGTCGTTACCAAAACGTGTCCCGATCCATTCCGCCCCGGTGGTTACATTCGATCGTCGGAGCCAGGCCGAGAGAAACATCATCAGGAAGATTTGATTGAACACAGGCCACAACCAAGGAATCCAAACACTTTTCAAGCCATACACGAAACCGATGGTTACCAACCACATGGTTCCCGAGATATCGAACATTCCCGATGCATTTGAAAGGCCCAGCATATACCAGGGCATTGTTTTACCTCCCAATAAATAGGAACTTTTATCTTTTTGTGCCCTTTTCTTCAGAACAAGGCCAATTACAACCGTCGATGCCAGATAGGCAAGGATAATCAGATAATCAATCAGATGTAGACGCATATTCTCATATTTAAGTTAGTTTTTACTGTTCATTGAAAATTATATTGAAAAATCGAAACGTTCCCTTTTCGTCCGCTCATATTCAATACGGTTAAACGAATAAAGCTGGGCGGGTTTGTGTTTAACATCCGACTGGAATTCATCGAGTTGATCGACATATTTCATTTGCAAAACTTTTTTTCTGAAATTTCTGCGATCATAAGTAAGCCCAAAAATCGATTCGTATAATTTTTGAAGCTGAGTCAGAGAAAACTTATCGGGCAAAAGTTCAAAGCCAACTGGTTCAGAACGCAAGGTGTTCCTCAATTTTTCGAGTGCTTTAAATAAAATTTCACGATGATCATACCCCAGTTCAGGAAGGTTTGAAATGGGGAACCACTGTACGTTACGGTCGTGGTGACTGAGTACTACCTTGGTATTGTCGATAAGCGAATAATACCCTACTGTAATAATCCGGTTGCTAAATTCAGCATATTTCGTCTTTAACCAAAGTTGGTCTTTGGGTGAGTTAATCCTTTGAGTACCACCAAACGCATAAAACTGTTCCAGGAAGATATTGTCGAGACCGGTAAGCATTTTAAGAATCCTGGCCGCAGCAGTATCGAAGTCCTCGTTGGTACGAATATGATGACCGGTAAGGGTCCAATCGTTGATCAGCACCTCTCCGTTGTTTTCATCCTCGAGCCTTCGTTCCACCAACAATACATTCAACTGTTTGAAGTCGAAGCCAAAGATCACACAATCGACCGATATATTGGGAATGGTTCCGTACATTGACACTAATGCGTACTTTTTACGCAATGCAAATATACATCTTTTCCTTTTTTGCCCTAATTTCAAACGATAAATTCTACTTGTTTTTCAACATACCGGGGCCAACAAAAAAAACCCCTTGATTCATTTAGAGCCAAGGGTTTATCTTGTAAAGCTATTTCGGTTTATACGTAAAACGAACTTATTGATTTATAATAGTAAACCTTATCAATTACATCGGCAAACAAAGGGGCTATGGAAAGGATTTTTATTTTATTGCTTTCCTTCCTAAGGGGGATGGTATCGGTTAAGTACACCTCGGTTAAGGCCGATTGTTCAATGCGTTCATAAGCGGGTCCTGAAAGCACGGCATGGGTAGCAAAAGCCCTTACACTAGTTGCGCCTTTTTCAAGCAACAGGTCAGCAGCCTTTGTAATTGTACCTGCCGTATCAATCATGTCATCAAGGATGATTACATCTTTACCTATCACATCGCCAATCAAGGTCATATTCCCCACCACATTGGCCTTGCTTCGGGTTTTATGGCAAATCACGAGGTCGGTTTCAAGAAGTTTTGCATAAGTATTGGCCCTTTTGGTACCCCCCACATCGGGTGAAGCCACAACCAGGTTGGGAAGGTGCATCGACCTGATAAAGGGGATGAACAAAGAAGAAGCATATAAATGATCGACCGGCACATTAAAGAAGCCCTGGATTTGGTCGGCATGCAAATCACAGGCAATTACCCTGTCGACACCGGCGGTGGATAGCACGTCGGCCACTAATTTAGCCCCAATCGATACACGTGGTTTGTCTTTCCGATCCTGTCTTCCATAACCAAAATAAGGGATCACGGCAATGACTTTATAGGCCGAAGCCCTTTTGGCAGCATCAATCATCAGCAAAAGTTCCCACAAGTTATCGGCTGTGGGATTGGTTGATTGAACAATGAATACATACGAACCTCTGATGGTTTCCTCATAACAAGGTTCATACTCTCCGTCGGAAAAACGGGGGCAGGACGACCGCCCGAGCTCAACGCCCAGGTTTGAGCAAATTTTTTCAGTTAATTCGCGGGTTGCTGTTCCTGTGAATACTTTTAAAGGAGCTTTGCGTGGCATGCGTTTATCAAATTATGGTGAAAAGTACCTGATGCAAAAGTAAAAAAAAGTAGTATGCAGAGAAGTCTATTTTTCACTATTTGAATATTTATTTAATTAACTACACTAACGTACAGGTACTTAATAATTTATTTTAAATTCGTTTTTTCAATGAAATCCAGAATTTCCTCTCGGCCCAGACCGGTTTCAGCCGAGGTAACAAAGATATCGGGCAACTCTTCCCATACCATCAACATGCGGTTGGCATAATTATCAACGGCTGAAGGAACTGTTTCGGGTTTGAGCTTATCGGTTTTAGTAAATGTAATTACAAACGGGACTTGGTTTGAGCCCAACCACTCCATGAAATCGAGGTCGATTTGCTGAGGTTCGAGCCTGATGTCGATCAGCACAAAAAGACAATATAGGTTTTCTCTTTTTAAAAGATAATTTCTGATGAACAATTCCCACTTTAAGCGTTCTGTTTTTGAAGCCTTGGCAAAACCAAAACCAGGCAGATCGACAAGATACCAATCGTTATTGATCAAGAAATGGTTGATCAGCCTGGTTTTTCCGGGTTTCCCTGATGTTTTGGCTAATTTTGAATGATTCACCAGGCTATTGATCAACGACGATTTTCCCACGTTGGAACGGCCAATGAAAGCATACTCAGGTTTAGTAGGTTTTGGACATTTGGCAACACTTTCGCTACTGATCACAAAACGGGCATCTTTTATAATCATAATTCTGGTTTTAGGGTAGATACACTTCAAGAATCCGGGCTTCTCCACCGATGGGAACGAGATTAAGGTTCGAAAGTGACGCTGGTATCAGCACCGTTTCACCTTTAACAACGGTTTCCGATTCGAAGCCCTGGCCCTCGATACGGAAAGAACCTTCAACCCCCATCAACACCACGAAGCTGTCGAGGGAATAATAATCGCGATGCAAAGGCAGATCGAGCAAAAGCATATTGGTTTCAAAATAACGACATTTTACCAGCGGAACAGGCATATTCCTGCTTACCTTATAATCTGTCTTTGGTTCTTTTGCTTTCGAATAATCAATTACATCGAGTGCCAGATCAAGGTGTAGCTCTCGTGGCTTCCCCTCATGATCGGTACGCATATAATCAAAAATCCGGTAGGTTACATCTGAAGTTTGCTGTATTTCAGCAACAAGGTTTCCATTGCAAATGGCATGTACCTGTCCGGCAGGGATATAAAATACATCTCCCTTCGAAACCTTTTCATAATGGAGAAGGTCGGTAATCCTATTGTCTTCCAGTTTACCAAGGAACTCATCCGGATTGGTATCCCTTTCAAAACCATTGATCAGTTTTCCTTTGCCCTCGCCCTCCAAGGCATACCACATTTCGGTCTTCCCATTCGCATGGTGCCGTTCTTCAGCTACTTCATCTCCAGGATGAACCTGAATGGATAAGTCATCGTGGGCATCGATGTATTTAATCAACAATGGAAATTCAATGCCAAAACGCTCGAAGACCTTCTCTCCGACCAAATCGCCCATATAAATTTCAATCAAGTCCTGCAGATCATTTTCTGCCAGGAAACCATTGCTTACCACCGATATATTATCTTCAACAGCAGAGAGTTCCCAGCTTTCACCTATGTTCTTTTTCCCCTCAAGGTTTTTTCCTAACAGGGTTTCAAGACGAGTACCCCCCCAAATCCTTTCTTTCAGGATGGGAGAGAATTTCAATGGGTATAAATCCATAATACTTTAAATTTCAAAATGGCAAAAAAACGCAAAAAACAACTGGTTTACAAATCATAATCGACAACCGCCCTTTGAACTGCATGTTCTTTAACAAACTCGACCACTTTTAGGTGTTCGGGATGGACTTTATAGATTTCAAGATGATCCAAAGAATCGAAGCGGGTGGTAAGACAAATATCAAACGTATCTGTTTCAGTTTGATGATGTAAGCCTACTTCGATGAACCTGAGCTCATTGATTGTTTCTTTTAGGGCCAGCAATTTCGACCTGAATGTAGTTAACGCTTCAGTTTTGGCTATCTTATCTGGATAATTTTTCAATTTAAACAGCACAACATGGGTAATCATATCAGCAGAACTTTATATTTTTACGTACGATAAACTTTTTTCTGTCGTCGACAAAGATAAGGCCTAAAAAAGTTGCTTTAAAACATATCTTAAAAAAAAACAGGAACATGATCGTGATTGGCATCGCAGGGGGTACCGGTTCAGGGAAAACTACTGTTGTAAACGAGATAATCAGAAGGTTGCCCTTGGGAGAAGTAGCCGTAATTTCTCAGGACTCGTATTATCGCGACCAGCCCGAGCTTTCGCTTGAAGAGCGACAAAAAACCAATTTCGACCACCCCGACTCGATCGAGTTCGAACTGCTTTGCGCACATTTACTCGAATTGCATGAAGGAAAAACCATCGAAGAACCTACATATTCCTACCTTACCTGTTCACGTCAAACTGAAACCCGGTTAATTAAACCCCGCCATGTGGTGATTGTTGAAGGGATTTTATGCCTTACCCAGCCCGAGCTGAGGGATTTGATGGACATCAAGGTATTCGTTGACTGCGATGCTGATTTAAGGTTATCGAGGGTCATCATGCGCGACACCGAGGAGCGTGGCAGGGGCGTTACCCAAACCCTCGATCGCTACAAAAATACAGTACGTCCCATGCACCTCCAGTTTATTGAACCCAGTAAACGATATGCCGACATCATCATCCCGCAGGGAGGGAAAAACCAGGTAGCCATCGACATACTCACCCAGTACATTGAAAAACAACTAATCGAAAATAAACACAACCATGTTGAATCAAATGAATGCTGAATCGATCCTCTTTATCGATATCGAAACCGCCCCTCAAAACAGGAGCTTCGAAGAACTTTCCGAACGGATGCAAAAGCTCTGGGAAAAGAAATCGACGTTTTTCAGGGAAAAAGAACAAACTGCTGCTGAAGTGTACAACCGGGCCGCTATCTATGCCGAATTCGGAAAAATCATCTGTATTTCGGTGGGTACCCTCTACCAGAAACAGGGCGAACTTCGCTTTAGGGTGAAGTCGTATGCCGCACTTGAGGAGAAAAAATTGTTGCACGATTTTGTGAACATGCTCGAGAACTACGGAAAACAAAACCAGGTAAAGCTATGTGCCCATAATGGTATCGAGTTCGATTATCCCTATATTGCCCGGCGTTGTCTCATCAATAACATCGCGCTACCCAAAGTTCTCGACATGGCTGGGGCTAAACCCTGGGATCTGAAAGACACCCTACTCGACACCCTCCAATTATGGAAATTTGGCGATTACAAACACTTTACCTCGCTGGACCTGCTTTGTGAAGTT
>CAZSIK010000159.1:0-1050 GCA_964606515.1 uncultured Prolixibacteraceae bacterium | reverse complement strand
CATCCCTACTCCCAAGGACGATATCGATGGCAGTCAGGTAGCATCGGTATACTGGGAAGAAAACGATCTTGACCGGATCGTGAAGTATTGCGAGAAAGATGTATTTGCCTTGTGCCAGTTATTCCTCCGGTACCAGGGAAAAAATTTATTGCCACAAGAGGCATTCGAGAGCGTATAGCTTTCGAATGCTCCTTGTTGTTTTCAACAGACTATTTTGCTTTGTTCACGTGTTCGTTGTACACCCGTTTCAGCCAAGGCAACAGGGCCCAGATCACAAGAAAGGCAACAAAGGTTAAAATCGCATTGGTAAGGAAAAAATTTGATTTTTTCTCAAACACATCCCATAGTCCAGAAAGTACCCCCGAGAGTTTATTCCCTATGGCTGTTGAAAGGAACCAACCTCCCATCATCAAAGCAGCTATGCGTTTAGGGGCTAATTTCGAAACCAGCGACAAACCCATTGGGCTCAGGCACAATTCTCCCACAGTAATGACCCCATACACCCCGAACAGCCAGGCAACCGATGCCTTATCGGCTCCGTTTCCTGAAACCACCGCCGCCACCACCATCACCAGCCAAGATAAAGCCGAGATCAGCATGCCCCAGGCAATTTTTCCCGGAGTTGAAGGCTCTCTCTTTCTTCGGCGAAGAAATCCAAAAAAGGCAACTACCAATGGGGTAAGCAACACTACAAAAAATGGGTTGATGGAAGCCTGCAACTCGGTAGGCCATAGTTTCAGTTTACCATGGTTTTCAAGTTCTTGTCCCTGAGCGGCCTGCCACTCAGTTTCGGTCAAATCCTGAGGTTTGGAAACAACATTTCCTGTCGGGAGTGTTTTATGATAATTTTCGAAATAATAGCTTGGCCCCATTTCTTTTCCCAACAACTCACCATGCAGTCCCAATTGATCTACTTCACGGGGAACAGTCGAAACTTCTTCTACACTGGCAATCGATCGGATCACCTTCTCCATTTTTGGGCCCAATTCACGATCGGTGTTGTTTTTTGCCCAGTAAGTCAAAGCAGAACCATTCTGATGAAATACGGCC
>CAZSIK010000158.1:0-9987 GCA_964606515.1 uncultured Prolixibacteraceae bacterium | reverse complement strand
TAGGAATGGGCTTCGACAACGAACTGACCGCGCGCCAGAACATCATGATCAACTCGTCGGTGTTGGGAATGTCGGTCAGGGAAATTAAAAATAAAATGGCCGAAATAGTTGAATTTGCCGAGTTGAACGAGTTTGTCGACACCCCAGTAAAGTATTATTCTTCGGGGATGAAAAGCAAATTAATGTTTTCGATCGCGGTCAATGCCGAGGCTGAAATCTTTTTAATGGATGAATTTTTTGGCGGGGTAGGCGATGTTAATTTCAGGAAGAAAGCCGATCAGGTTTTTCACGAGCGGTTGGTGAAAGGGAAAACCATCATTCATGTGAGCCATCAGCTCGATACCATTAAAAAGTATTGCGACAGGGTTTTGTTCCTCGAAAAAGGAAGAATAGCAAGGTTAGGAACTCCTGATGAAGTACTTGATGAATTCGCTAAAATCTGACCTTCTTATCCGGGAGTCGTTTTAAAGCCCAATACAATTAATAATGAATGAATTGGTGAACAAGGGGGCAATGATTTTGCATGCTGGCGGAAACACACCCGAGGCAAAAACGGTGGTCGTACTTGGGGTGGCCCGCTCGGGCACTTCGATGGTGGCGAAAGTACTTGAGAACCTGGGTGTTTTTATGGGGCACGAAAAAGATGAAGCTGTATTCGAGGATCTTCAGATTGCAAGGATGCTCGAAGGGCCCTTCGATAAAAAAAATCTAAAACTGTTCATTGAGGATCGAAATCAACGTTATGTCAATTGGGGTTTCAAACGCCCCATAGCCTATCGTTATTTTTTTAAATATGCCGATTATTTCCGCAACCTGCATTACGTGGTGCCTTTTCGCGATATGCTCGCTATTGCCCAGCGTAATTCCACTACCCTCAATGCCAATTTCTTCAGGTGCCTCGAGCAAAGCAACAGGGAATACAATGAATTGATACGCTTTGTCATAGCCAATGAAAAGCCGATGTTGCTTTTTTCTTACGAGAAGGCTTTGATTAAGAAAGAGGAGTTTGTTAACCTGTTGGTTCGCTTTCTGGGGATTTCGCCATCTGAAGAAATGATTGGGCAAGCCCTGGCTTCAATCGAGTTCGATAATCATAAATACTTGATTTCGACTCGTATCGATCGCTTTGAAGGCCTGTTGGAATCCTATAGAAAAGGTCGGGTTACGGGGTGGGCAAAATGTTTTTATTCCGATACCCCAATAATGCTCGATATAATCGTTAATGGCCACATTGTGAAAACGTTTGAAGCCTCTTTATTCAGAAAAGATTTGAAAAAGTTGAACATTGGTCATGGTCAATATGGATTCCATGAAGCAGTGGGAACTTTCCTTGTAAAAGGGGAAAATACGATCAGGGTGGCATTTCATCATAACCAAAAAGATATCGATGGTTCCCCGCTAGTAATTTCCAGTTAATCAACACCGAGAAAAAAGTTGACTTTTTACTTGCTCGCAAATAGGGTGAATGCCGGACCGTTTGCATGGTCGGTTTGCTCGAATTGAACCGATATTTTATTAAATCCCAACACTTTTAGAATCCCGAAAATGCTCTCGCGGGTCAACCATTTGCTGGTGATCAAAGGGCCGCCGCAAAAGCCGCTCCAGTTCAGGGCTTCTTTATACGATTGAATTGCATATTGATATTCAAATCCTTCAAAATAGTCATGCTTCAATTTGCCGAATTTATGTGAAAGGGCATTGTTTTTCCCGATGAGGTCGTGATCGTAGTAATGGGTCCAGAGAAAAACATGTTGGGTAACCTTGCTGATCAATTTTAACAAATAAACCGGATCTTCCATGTGATACAATACCCCGCTGGCAAAAACCAGATCCCATGGTTTGTCTTCTTTTTCAAGGTATTGCACGAAGTCGCCCAATAAAAATTCTACTCGGTCGAGTTTGAATATTTCTTTGATGCACAAACATTTGAGGAAGGTCCTGGTATTGGCTTCGATGGCCCTGACCTGTGTTGCCCCCATTTTTTGGAGCATGTACGAGTGCCCTCCTTCAAGTGGGCCAAGTTCAAGGATTTTCAATCCTGAAAAACTGCCCATCATTTGTTCGACCCATACGACCCTTGCATCTTCAAAAAGTGGAACAGAGCCTGGGTGGGTCGTTAACTTACTTTCTTTGGGTAATTTAGACGACCATTCGCCTTGAAAAAGATCGATTATGTTTTGTGCTTCAGGGTACTCGATCAGGTATTGATCCAAAATATTTGTATGGCTCATTGGATTTCGATTTATTGGTAATTAATCTGAAAATTCTCGGAGTTCAGGGAAAGGTTGATGTTATAATAAGGATCAGGAACTCGGTTTGTTTCCCATTTTTTTATCATATGTGCAGTTTCGTCGGCAAAACGTCTTTTTTTCTCAGGGGTATCTTCAAGCCCCCTCGATTTCGATTCATAATGGTATAGCCGGGCATAAGGGGTATACACCACATCAAAGCCTAATTTCCTGACATTAAGGCAATAGTCGATGTCGTTAAAGGCAATTTTAAGGTGTTCTTCATCGAGCCCACCAATTTTCTCCCAGAGGTCTTTTTTGGTCATTAAGCAAGCGCCAGTTACTGCCGATAGGTTTTGTATTGTAACGGGCCGGTAATAATACCCGATACTGTTGTCGGGGAAAAAGCGGTGAGAATGGCCGGCAACGCCAAGAATACCAATGATGACTCCCGCATGTTGGATGGTATTGTCGGCGTAAAGCAATTTAGCCCCAACTACCCCTACATTTTTAAGTTGGATGTGTTCCAGCATCGCCTCGAGCCAACCCTGGTTAATGGCCTTGATATCGTTGTTGAGCATAAGGATGTATTCGCCTTCGGCCTGGGAGACCGCCCAATTGTTGAGTGCCGAAAAATTAAATGGCTTATTGTATTCCAATACTTTAATCCGTTTGTCGGCCTGGGTAATTTTTTTCAGATACTGAAAAGTTTTTTCCTCTTTCGAATTATTTGAAATCAGGAGTACTTCCAGGTTTTCATATCTGGTTTTATGGATGATCCCTTCAATGCAATCTTTTAAGAATTCAGCATGATCGCAAAATGGGATAATAATGCTCACTTTTTTGTTGGTAACAATTTTGCGTTTAAAACGGTATACCCCGAGGCCGGGACCATTGGCTATTTCAGCCTCGATTCCATTTCTCGATGCATAATCCAAGAGCGCTTTCCGGGCCGCTTTGTCGGCATACGCTTTTTCAGCGTAATTGAGCGAAGTACTGGCTTCAGTTTGCCTCCAGTGATAAAGTACTTCGGGTAAGTGAACTATCTGCTGTGTTTTTTCTACAATTCTCAAAATCAGATCGTGGTCTTGCGCACCTTCATATCCTTCTCTTAACCATTTTACCTGTTCGCCTATCCTGCGCGATACCACTACAAAATGGGTGATGTAATTGTGCGAAAGTAATAAGGATAGGTTGAAATCGGATTTGTGGTGAGGATTGAAATAATTGCCTTCGGGGCTGATCAGGTCTTCATCGGAATAAATCAGGTCGGCTTCCGGATTCTGGTTCAAAGCCTCGGCTACCCTGAGCAAAGCCATAGGAGACAGTTCGTCATCGTGGTCGAGAAAACCAATATGACTTCCTGTAGCCTTCGCAATCGCTTCGTTCGAGGCAAGAGCAATATGTAAGTTCTTGACCCCAAACTCTATTTTAATACGCTCATCGCGGCCTTCCCAACGTTTCAGGCATTCGATGGTTTCCGGCCTGGTCGAACAATCGTCGTAGAGGCAGAGCTCCCAGTTAATATAGTGTTGATTGATAACTGATTTAATGCATTCATCTAAAAAATTGGGAGAAACATTATACACAGGGGTAATCAGGGATATCTTAGGTTGAAAAACCAATTTGGCTTTTATTTGATCAATTTCCTGGATTGTATATTCTTTCCTTACACTTTTCCCATGGGTTAAGGGGCCATAGCGTAAGTACCGGTATACTTCCTTCATAAGAAAAGCGAAGCCATAAATACGGTAAGTCTGAATGCTTAAACTGAACAATCTTTTTACTTTATCGAACATTGAACAATTATTTTATTTGCAGACAAAACTATCGAAATTCAGGTAAGTATAATATCTGTACCAAGTTTTTCTAAATTTTAAAGCAATTTTTCGTTTTTTTGTTATTCGAGAAACAGAGCGGCGCTGAAAATGATTTTTTAATTTTTGCTATTAAATAAATATTCCTTGAAGTTGTTGAGACACATCCTTAAACCAGTTAGTATTCCGGAAAAAAACCGTTTTTTGGTTTCGTTACTGGCGGGCGGCTTGCTCTATATGGTTTTTATCTTATTCACCTTTAACGGGAAGATCACTGTTTGGATGATGGTAAAGACACAAAGCGCCACATCGATCGTGCTTTCAGCTAATAATCAGCAAGGTGAGGAACCAGGAATAAGCGATTCAATTATGGCCATACTTGAACCGGCCAATTATCAGACTGTTCGGTTAAGCCTTCCAAGAAACTGGAATCGTTCAAATATTGTTAATCTTATTCTGAATTCGAACGATGGCCAGGTGGTAGAATTGCGATATTTGTTGATCAAAAAAAGAGGATTTTACCCTTATGACCTTAAAATGAGTTTTTTACGTGAAGGCGAAAGTGTTTCCAAGGTTCAATCTGGGAACACAATGTTGCTGAAGGTCGGGCAGGGAAGTGGTTGTTTGGAATTCGAATTTCCACCATCGGATTTTAAATTGGATTGGATTCTGCTCCTTTTTTATGGGGCATTGTCGGCACTGCTTTCTTTTGTCGTTTATTTCAGTTCCCTTATTTTTCGCTTTCGAAAAATAAGCCATTCAACCCTGATCATCGCCTTGGGATTTTTCGTGGTGTCGGGCTTAATCCTTACAATGGCACTAAAAGCCGGTTACAATGCTTCACCCGATGAACACGACCATTTTATGGCTGCCGAATATTATAAAAGCCATTCGCTTACCCCAGCCCCCTTTTCAGAGAAAGCGGTTCATGCCTATAATTTTATGCTGAACTATTCGAGGGTGTATCAACTTGGCATTCATTATTTTCTGGCCGGTAAGTGGTCGAACCTGTTTGATTGGATTTTGCCTTCGTATGTGAGCGTACGTTTGTTAGGAATACTACTTTGGTTGCTGTTTATAGGTTTGGCCCTAAGGTTTCATCGTTATTCGCTTATCCTGCTCCCCTTGTTGCTCTCGCCTCAGGTTTGGTATTTGTTTAGTTATGTCAACGATGAAAGTTTAGCTTTGTTCCTGTCGTTTTTGCTGATTCTGCTTACTGAATCGTCAAAAGAAATACTGCTCCTGCCTGGCTGGAAAAAGAAAAAACTCATGTTATTGTTGCTTATCGGTTTGATTTTGGGATTGGTTACGCTTTCGAAGAGAAACTTCTGGGCTTTCAGCTTGTTCTACCTTTTTTATCTTGTGGTTTTACCGCTTGATTTTCAACAGGGTATTTGTTCTTTGTTTCGTCAGGCAAGGAAGGGTTTATCTTTAATTATGCCTGTGATGTTCACCACTTTACTTGCCATAGGGTTCAGGATGCTCACCGTGGAATGGCAGTCGGAATCCTCCTTAAGCCCCGAAACAGCTGTCCTTTATGAGCAAATGAAGTTGAACCTGGATCAATATTTTGCTTCATGTGTTTCAGGTAAGGACCGATTTGGAAGTTTAACTTCAATGTTGGTCGGGTGGCTGCCTGTTAATTTTCAAAGTATGTTTGGGGTTTATGGATTTATGAAATACTATGGAAGTACCTTCTATTACAGCATCGTTTTAATGATCTTGCTATTGTTATTGACCTTGTTTTTGAAAGTGGCCCTCAGGAAGGGAAACCTTGAAATCAGGTTTTGGGGGATTGTGGCAATGGGTTCTGTGCTAGCCATTGTATTGATTTCGGCTTATTTTTATTCTTATGTTATTGATTATCAAGCGCAGGGCAGATTTGCCTTTGTGGTGTTGCCTATTATTGGGCTAAGCTTATATAAAATCAGAGGAAAGTATTCTTTAAATAAGGTCTTCCTGCTTTTTATCGCACTTTTTCTATTGTCGGTTTATTCTTTTATTTTTATAGGAATTAACTCCTTGTAAACAGAAGAAAACTATATTGGATTGTTTGGCTATTAATTCTTTACGTCTTCTGAAAAAACGATAGCTTCATATACATACAGTTCGGCTTTTTGCCAGCCCAACCATCCCAAACCGGCTTTATCGCGGCTGCAATGGCCAAGGAATTCTTCTTTTGTCCATCCGGTTTGACTGGCCACCTGCGGCAGAAAGGTCCCCGAACGACTACCATCTGAAATGTAAATACCATGCTTCCCTAGTTCCACTTCGTCGATGCTTTTAATTTTTTTAAGCGGGGTCAGTACCGAAATTTCGATTGTAATTTCTGGCAGCTCTTCCCTGGTGAGCGGTTCAAACCGGTAATCGTTGAAAGCCGAGGATAAGGCCATGTCCTGAACTGATTGATAAAGTGGATTGTTGGCTTTAAAGGTGCCAATACATCCCCTTAATTCAGAGCCCAGGTGAAGACTGACAAAAAGCCCGCATGAAGTATTCAGCGCTTCCGAATATTGGGTTTCGTGGCTTGGCTGAGGAAGGTCGAATCCGAAATGAGCACTCAGCTTTTCGCGTGCTAAGCGGAGCAAGGTTTGCTTATCGATTTCCGTTAATTGAAATGATTTCATTTTTTTCGAGAGATGTTTATGTTTCACTTACCTTTAAACCATTGTGATTTTTTAAGGTCAATAGGCCAAATTTAAGCATTTAGATCTTAAATTGACTATGTGATTTTTAACAACCATTAAAGATTTAAAGATGAAAAAATTATTAATCGTTTTAAGTGTAGCGTTTGCCATAGCTACCGGAGCATGGGCACAACCACCTCAAGGTGGGGGCCAGGGGCGTTTTAACTTTGAAGAAAGGCAGAAACAGGAAGTGGAAACCATGAAAAAGGAGTTGAATTTAACCCCCGATCAGGTTAAAAAAGTAGAAGCCTTAAATACAGATACAAACCAAAAAACCCGTGAGCTTTTTGAGGCCAATGCAGGTGATCGGGATGCCAATCGTGAAAAGTTCAGAACTTTACGTGAAGAACACACCAAGAAGTTGAACGAAATTTTAACTGCAGATCAGGCAAAGAAATGGGAAGGAATTCAGGAAAAACTTCGGGCAGAACGTAGGGCTAACCGTCCTGGTGGCCCTGGTGGCCCCGGAGGTGAAAGAGGGGGTCAAAGGGGAGTCCAAAGATAATCCTGGTTTCTCATTGTGGAGAAAGGCTGTTGCACATGTGCGACAGCCTTTCTTTTTATATCACTTATAAACCCAAATTACGCAATTGGTAATTTCTGATGCGTTATTTGGAGTGAAGTAAGTTGGAAGAAAAAACAAGGCAATTATTTCAATTCTCTTTTGAAATTGAAAGAAGATGAGGGTTTTATGGCTTCCGAACGTTCGTATGCTGACCAAATTTCCTTGAATTTTTCTTCCGATGGGGCCGTGTGGTTTAGGTCGAGTAAGAAGCGGGAAAATCCATAACGTTCCAACTTTTCGCGGTATTGAAGCGTGGATACGGGGTGCTCGGGCAGCACTATGGTCATCCCCTGGTGTACTGTTTTGAAAAAGCGGTTCGCGTTGCTGTCGGTGAAGAAGCGGTCGCGCCCCAGGATAATCGGCATTCTTGAATAAAACAAATGCGGATAAAAGTAAAGGGGCACTATTCCCATTCGGTCGTTTCCTTTAGCCATGTTAACAATGTCGTTCTCGAAAGGGTAGATGTAATTTATTGCTCCTTCTTTCTTGAGATAGTGTATGGCTGTATCGTTAAACAGGTATACATTTTCGTTGCACGAAAAACTGGCCCCTTTGGGTAATAACATCTTTTGTGAGATATGGCCCAGGAAGAAATGATTGATTTCTCTATTGTAAAGATTGCAAACCCGTTTTTTATAATAATCGATTCTTGCCTCGGGTATGAATTTGGGCAACTCGGCAAATACCGAATGTGTTTTGCTCTTTGATAAGACCTGATCCCAAAGTGTTTCGTTCGCTTTGTGTGCCGACAAGGCAATGATAATCCCTTTTCCTTTTTCTGCATGGATAAAGGGCAACCATTCGGGCGATCCGATCCTGATGAAAGTTTCTCTTTTTCCTATTGGATTTTTTCCTTTCAACGAGTTGAGTATTTTGTTCGCTTTGTCAGATGGTATTTTTTCTCGTATTTGTACGTCCCGGGTATTCACTTTAGTGGGCATCTTCAGCCCGGTACCGGTTAAGTATACTTCATAACCCTGCTTGATTTCGCCTGGGATAAGGGTAAATTGGTAATCGTCGCCGTTTTTTTGAATGGAGTCGGCTTTCAGGTCTATTTGCTTGTCGTTGTGTGGATTCCTGAAACGCAAACGGCATCCGGTTTCCAATGGTGTTGTACTGGTGAAGATGATGTTAGGTCCATCGGTTTTTTTTACCTGGCCTATAAGCAAGCCTGTAGAGGCAGCATGGGTCAGGGCATTCCGCACATCCCGTCCTATGAAGTAACTTGTTTTTTCCCTTCCGAAGTCACTTTCAAGTATTTTTTCTGCTTCTTCAACTTTTTCAGGATGGTCGATTACGAGGCGGTAGGCCAAGCCGGTACGGAATACGTAATCGGAAGGTTTCATCCTGCCTTCTACCTTAAGCGAAGCAATGTTTAATTTCAATAACTCAGGGAGAAAATCAATCAACTGGTTGTCTTTCAAGCTAAAATGATATTGTCCTTGCTTGTCTTGACGATAAATCCTCCGGCAGGGCTGGGTACACATGCCCCGGTTGGCGCTGGCCCCCCCCAGGAAGCTGCTGAAAAGGCACAGTCCTGAAAACGAGTAACACAAGGCACCATGAACGAAAACTTCGAGTTCGACCGGGCTTTTCTGGGCTATTTTTTTCATTTCGCCAAGGGCGAGTTCCCGGGCCAGCACTATACGGCTGATTCCTGACTGTGATGCATAGGCAACACCAGCTGAATTGTGAATAGCCATTTGGGTACTGGCATGAAGTACAAGTGATGGAAAGAACTTCTGAACCAGGTATTGTATGCCTATGTCTTGTATGATCAGTGCATCGGGTTTGATCTGGCTGATTTGATACAAGGTATCGAGCATTTTGCCGGTTTCGGTATTCCGAAACACGGTATTGAGGGTGATGTAGGTTTTTACCCCCCTCGAACGGGCTATTTTTACAAGGGCCGCTGCCTGCCAGGGGGTAAAATTGCTGGCCCGGTTGCGGGCATTGAACTGTTGGAGGCCGAAATAAACTGCATCGGCTCCTGCTTCAAGGGCGGCGAAAAACGATTCGATATTCCCTGCCGGGAGCAACAATTCGGGTTTATGTACCACTTCCGGTTTCATTGGGTAAAGATAACTTAATGCAAGAATTTGAATATAGGCTTGGTTTGCTATTTCTGAAACTTAAAATAATAGTCCTGCTACTTTTGATGCCATGAAAGCAACAATCCATGCCATTGCCGTACTGTACGTTACACTCCAAATACTGTATTTCCAACTTCCCGATTCGCGGTGGATGGCTGCAATTACGGCTACACAGGGTATGTAAATCAACACAAAAAGAAGGAGGGCTATGGTTGTGGGTTTTGAGTAAATGGTTTGATCTGTTCTAGCCCCTTGGGTGAAAACCTGTTGGGGCAAGCTTTCTTTTAAATTAACCGGATCTCCGTTCTCGTCGGTTTCAGCATAGAGTACTCCCATGGTACTCACTACTATTTCTTTGGCCACAATTCCCGATAACAAACTGACCCCGATTTTCCAGTCGAATCCAATGGGCCGCAGCACCGGTTCAATAAAGTGGCCTAAGCGTCCAATATATGAATTGGCTAATTGTTCTTCCTGTATTTCAGCCTGGAGCAATCCAATTTTGGTATTTAATTTATTCTGTCCTGAAGGGTCTTCGAAACGATCATCTGATGAATTGGTGCTTAAAGCTCCGTATTGAGAAATTTGTTCTTCGAG
>CAZSIK010000157.1:9311-10146 GCA_964606515.1 uncultured Prolixibacteraceae bacterium | reverse complement strand
TCATAACGGCTTTGCGTGTCGAACGGGCGCTTTCGTTCGAAGGCTGGAGTAATGTAGGGTGTGCTTTGATGTCCTGTGAAGTGAAATCATCGTTAAAACTGCCGTAAATCTTTACAGACTTGTCGCTTTCGATAAAGCCAACGTTCAGGGTTCCCATATAAATGCCGCCGGTTACCTTGATTTCGTCGCCGGGATTGGCGATGCTGATCGCCTTATCGATATTTTTCAATGGGCTTTCCTTCGAACCATCGTTCTTGTTATTCCCTTTTTCTTTCGATACATACCACACCTTGCCTCCTGAAACAGGGTCGGACGAAGCGGGTTGGGCATTTAATTGTTGCTGACCGGAAGTCCCGGAAGAAGATTGCTGTGCAGAGCTTGTCTTTTGGGCAGCCTGTTCTACTTTTTTACTTATGTTTTTCAGATTTCCCAATTGTGCCGCAGCGGGTTGGGTAAGGAAAAAGGACAGGGTAATGAAACAGATAAGTTTTAAGGTTTTCATTGTTTCTTTTTATTATTTAGTTGATATTAATGATGAGTATTTGATTTAACTGACTTATTATCTGTACTGAACACTGTTATTGCCTGGCAAACCTGATGAGTTCCCTACCACGTGAAGATTCAACCTGTAAAAGATAAACCCCTTTTTGCAGTTGTTCAATGTCGATGGTTTCCTTACAGCTCACCGCATATTTGTGCAGGATCTTCTGCCCTCTGAGGGTCATTACTGTTAGTTGGTCGCCCGGGGCGATCCCCTCAGCCACAAGGAAGTTTCGGGCCGGATTGGGGTAAACTGAAAGAGAACGGGTTTCAATATTCGGGTTTGCGGTTCGGA
>CAZSIK010000157.1:1646-9269 GCA_964606515.1 uncultured Prolixibacteraceae bacterium | reverse complement strand
CGACTGAAACAACCCAATCCTGTATGGCGCCCAACTGGGTTGTAACCCTGATGGTTTGCGGAGAAGAAAAATTCATTACGGTTCCGCTTACCGGATTCGATACCGCCCCGAAAGGAATCGTATAGGTAGCTGCAAGGGCCGACCGATCGACACCACTAACCGTTATTGCAACTGTGTGGTTTGTATTGTTGATTACAGCATTGCCTTGCATACCCGGGACTGAAAAAGAAAGAATGTCGTTATCGGTACTTTCGGCTATATTGTTCAGGTTGATGGTCACGGTGGCTTGTACATTTGAAATACCGTCTGAAACATTGATTGTCAGATTAAACACCTGATTGTTTTCATAGTTTAAAGCGTTACTGTTGTCGACCACAAGAGTGTTGCCGTTGAACCTGAAACCCGAAAGTTCGTTGCCGGTAAGAATCGAAAAAGTAAGCGGATTATTTTCACGGTCGGTGGCGGTAATTGAGCCTACAACTGTGCCAGCCGGTACATTTTCATTGATGGTGAATATTGCATTTTGTACCTGTGGCACCTGGTTAATCTTGTTCAGCGAGATGATCAGGATAGCCGTTGTGTTCAATTCGCCATCGCTGGCCATTACCGAAATGTTATACTGTTTCTTTACATCATAGTTGAGTTTCGAGTTATTGGCCACAATAAGTTTGTTCCCGTCGATGCCAAATGCGCCGTCTTCATTTCCGGCGGTTATGGAGAATACAACTGGTGTTCCTTCGGGATCCTGTGCCAAAAGGGTTAGAGCCGTTGAACCGTTGGCTGCATTTTCGTCGATTGTATTGCTGGTGAGCTGTCCGTTATAGATAGGCGCTTCGTTCAAATTATTTACTGTAATAACGAATGGTTGGGTAAAAATACCGCCATTGCCATCGTTAACCGTAATAAAGATATTGAGTGAAGGTGAAGTTTCAAAGTTAGCTTCGCTGTTTATATTTAGCTGATTGCCTGTAATGCTGAATTTGCCATTGTCTCTGTCGTTGGTGCCATTTCCGGTTGCCAGTGAATAGGTATGGGTATCGCCTGCATCGGGGTCGGTAGTGGTCAATGTACCAACATTCCCTGTAAAATTCTCGCTGATTGATGAATTACTGAGGGCAATATTGGTAGGCGGTTGATTTGAACCTACAATGCTTACGGTAATATTATCGGATTTTAAAGTGATATTTGCAACAACGGTGTTGGTTACTTCAAAACGGTAGTTACCTGCATCAGTCGAACCTGCAGAAGCTACAGTATATATTGGGCTGTTTCCCGAGTATACCTCAACATTGTTTTTAAACCACTTGTAACGGTTGTTGTTTCCCCCAAGGTTATATACCGAAAGGGAAGCCGCATTTAATGAAAGGGTCTCGCCTTTGTTGATTGAAACAGTTTTATTCTTTAATGGAAAAAGCTTACCGGATTGAAAATTCCCATAATCTGCATTCACCTTCTGAACAATTGGCTCCAATGCTTCAAATGTAAAAAAGTTATCGTAGCAATAATTAGTTCTTGTTTTGTTTAGCATAAAATTTACAGGCAAGGGACCTGATAAGTTGTTATTTGATATATTAAACGAGATACTGGTTTTTAAAAAATTATTATATGTAAGCGGTACAGATCCAGAAAAACTATTACTCGAAAAAGATAATGTTTTAATATTTTTACAACTGTCTAAGCTTGGCAAATTGCCTTCGAATTGATTGCGGGAAAGTTCCAGCGTATACAATTTATTTAGTTTGTTTATAGACAAGGGAATTTCACCTGTCAATTGATTTTCGTTAACAGAGAAAATATATAAATCAGGGAATAATTCAAAGTTAAGATTTAGCTCCCCTGTAAACCCACATGTACTTACTTGAAAAATGTAAAGACCCAACCAATTCGATATGATTTCTGATGGAAAGGGACAATTTAATGGATTATTGTTAAAATAGATTGTTCTAAGTTTAGTCAGGTTTGCCATTGAAGCTGGGAGAGGACCGGAAATTTTATTATTTACAAGAGTAAATCCTTCTAAATTGATAAGATTGCCAAATTCATTCGGAAGAGTTCCGGTGATATTGTTATTACCCATTTCGAGGCTTTTTAACCATACTAAGTTTCCAATTTCAGGAGGTAATTGACCGGATATACCAATATTATTATTGTGAAATGAAATTTCGGTTATATGTCCGTCTTCAATCATTTCAATGCCTACCCATCCAGTAGTCACATCATCTTTGGTAGCTGTAGTATTGATGTTTTCCCAACCGGTACGGTTGGTCCAGTTGTCGCCGCCGGTGGCGTTGTAGAAGGCTTTCAGTGCCTGGAACTCTTGTTCCGAAACCTGGGCTTTTACTACAGATGAAAAAGCCAGCAGGATCATACAAAAAGTAATAATTCGTTTCATGATCGGTTCTTTTTAGATTTATTGTTTTTTATAAGTTTAATTTTCATTGGATGTTCCGCATATTTCTCATGCAGATAGAGCGTATCACCTGAACCTGATTCGGTTTTGAAAAGCCAGTCGGAAAAATCAGAACGGACGGCTAACCGGTCACCAACCCACAGAAAGTTGTATTCCTCCTTGTTGTCCTTCATGGCAACTGTCAGACTGCTGCCCGAAAAGTTCAATTCCATGCCGGGTGCAAACAAGACATTTGCGGGTTCGCTTTCCAGTACGGTCAACTTTGCCGGAAAGGAATCATACCCGTGCCCGCAGCTTAAGGTGAATAGCAGTAGGGAAAATAGGGTAAAATATTTAGGCATAATCGTTTTTCTTCCAAATGTAAGCTGCCGGGAAACGAGTTGCCGGGAAACTGGGGCAGGAGGTCAAATAAGAAGGGTGACAGGTAAAAAGGAGGAGGCAGGAGAACGGGGTGCCGCGGTTTTTGAACCGCGGAACGGAAACCGGAGAAGGGAGAAGGGAGACCGGAAAAGGGAAACCGGATTATGCAGCTAAAAAACTCAGGCACTCAGGAACAAAGACACTCAGGTACTCAGTAACTTTTAAAAAACTTTCCGTATCGAACGGAGAAACTCTTTCCTGAAATTTCGGGCAACGGGTGCAGATCGTCCTCTCAACACCGCCATTTGTTCCCGCTCGTTAAACGAATCGAGATAGTTGAGGTTGATGAAATAAGCCCGGTGTACCTGAATGAATTGAGAGGGCAGTTGCCGGGTAAAATCTTTCAGGGTGGTATGGCAAGCTATTTCCCGTTTTTCGAGTACCAGCGATATGCAATTTTCGCCGTCGGCCTTAACCAACAATATTTCATCGATATTGACACGGACAAGCTTATCGCCGATTTTAGCAAAAATGGCCGGTACCGGCGAACTTTCGTGAACCGGTTTAACATCTTCCACCCGGGCCGAATGGGCCAGCAATACTGCTGCTTTCAGGTTCACCGCGTCGACTGGTTTCCGAAGATACCCCGATGGTTTTGTAGCAACAGCTTGTTGAATAATCTCATCCTGTGTAAACGAGGTTGTAAAAACATGTGGAATGCCCAGTTCGTCGTGAACCTTTTTGGCAAGGGTAATGCCATTGTTTAAACCGGGCAGGGCAATATCAACCAGCAGTACATCGGGTAAGGCCTTTTTAATCAGGTCGAAAGCGAGATCGGCGTTGCTGCATTCGCCAATCAGGTCCAATCCTGCCTCTTCGATGGCAATTTTTATCGCCTCTAAGTGGATCAGTTCATCTTCAACAACAAATACCTGCATAATTTATGATCCGAAATTGATAGTTTATATTTCTTTATCGATTATATTAATTTGCCAACCGGGGCTGTCTAAAAAGTCAATTTTATCGTGAATTTTCTCTCTGAGGCTCTTCGTGGTTTCTCTGTGGTCCTCTGTGTAATTATAAACAATTGTTACACAGAGGACCACAGAGAAGTCACAGAGGACCACAGAGTGACTTTTTAGACAGCCTCAGTTCATCTTTCCCATTTTTAGTGAGTTCATATATAAAATTATCGAGCATATAGTTTACTTCTCAAACCTGTTCTGAAGGGAATTGGAGAATAAACTTCGTTCCTTTTCCCTCTTCGCTTTCCACCCTGATGGTTCCCCTGTTTTTTTCAATATGTTCTTTTACAAGCATCAAACCCAATCCTGTGCCTTTCTCTCCCGATGTACCCGTGCGAATAGTCCCTTCATCTCCGGTAAAAAGCGAATTGGCAATGGATGCAGGCATACCGCAACCTGTATCAGAAACTGCAATACGAATCATTCCGTCATTCTGTTCGGATGATACATTGATTATTCCCTGGTCTGTGAATTTATTGGCATTGACCAGCAGGTTACGGACGACGATCGAGAAACTTTCCGGGTCACACCAAAGTCGTTCATCATTGTCGATGTCAATGGTTATAGTATTCCCTTTATTTTGTGCATCGGCGAAAACCAGGGCAACTTCCTTTTCTACTGTTTTCCTGAGCGAAATATTTTCCTTTTTTGGAACAATTCCTTTTAATTGGGTAACAGACCATTGCAGCAAACCCTCGAGCATTGCAGACAGGTTCCGTGCATTGGTTTCCATTTCGGCGGAAATGGGTATAAGTTTTTCGGTTGATCCCTTCTGAAGATGGTGGCCTATTACTTTAACCAAACTTTGGTACGAAGCTGTTGCATTTCGCAAATCGTGAGAGAGGATGGCAAACAGCCTATTCAGGGTTTTGTTCAATCGGTCGAGTTCTGCATTCTGGGCATCGACCTGCTTCTTTTGCTTTTTCAATAAAGCGAGCAAATAATAAAGCGACAGGGTAACCAGCAGCAGAAAGGCAACGCCAAAAAGTGCGAAGTTTCGTTGCCTCTTTTTAAACGCGACCTCTTTCAGGGTAAAAACGTTTTCAGTTTCCAACCGATCAATTTCCAATTGTTTCTGCTGGTTCTGGTATTTTGCTTCCATCTCTTCAACCTGTTTCGAAACATTCAGGTTGAAAATCGAATCGTTTGCCTGCGTGAACAATTCATAAAAATTCAACGAATTCTCATACTTTCCCTGCGACTTATAGAACTCGTACAAATGCCGGTAACTTATCATTTGTTCGGGTAAGGTTCCTGCCTGTTCGGCATAATTTTTTGCCTTGATGAGCCAGGATTCTGCTTTTTCGGGGATCCCCATATTTACATAAAGTTGACCAAGACTCCCGCTTACTTTTGATAGCTGGGGAAGATAACCTGCGGCCAGAAAAATTTCATATGTTTTTTCGAAATTAACCTTGGCCTGATCACGTATTTTCAAAGCCATATATGAATTTCCGAGATTGTTGTACCGAACTGCCATACGTGGAGTATTTCCGTAAGGCAATTCTGCATCAATGGCCTTTTTAAACCAGCCCATTGCTTCTGTATGGTTTGCCATTATCTGATATACCATACCAATGTTATTATACCGTATGCCCAATGTGCGGATATCGGATACCGAATCGAGCAATTCAATCGATTGGATATAATAATCGAGCCCGGTCTCGTACTTTCCCCAATCGATGTACATTCGTCCCAGATTATTCAGGGAAGAGGAAATCTTCTTTTGATCGCCTGTTTTTTTGTCAATATTGTTAACTTCCTGCAACAAACGGATTGCCTCCTCATAGTTTCCTTCAGTGTGAAAAAGAATAGCTAAATTGCTTTTCGAATCGGCCAATTCAATCATGTTGCCGATTCCTTCAAAATTCGAAATGGCTCTTGCCAGGTAATGATGTGCCCGTTTGTTATCCTTAATCTCAAGATAGTTCAATCCCAAATCACTGCATACGCTCCCAAGGAAAAGGGTATCAAGCGGCACCTGCTTTTCGGCGAAAGCGACTGCTTGAAGAAGGTAATCAATTGAACGACCGATGCTGTCGGTATAAAAAAAAGCATCACCCACCGCCCGGGCAACACGGGCATGAAGCATTGTTTTTGGAGAAATTTTTTGAGTCGCTTCAAACAATTGAAGGGAAAAAGAGAGTAGTTCTGCCGGATTATCTGCCATTTGCTCAGTTATATGCAATCCGGTTTCAATTTTTTCTACTCCTGATTGTTGGTTGTATAGAATTCGTAAAGTATCGGGTTGGGAAAATAATCCTATCGGGAGAAATAAACCAAGAAACAGAAGGAAGAGGTTTTTTGATAGTTGCATGCTGGTCAGTTTTCGTTTTTTCAAAGATAAAGAAGAAATCATAATACTTATATCTTAAACAAGAAAAGTTCGTCACTTTCTCTTTCTATCCAGATATTTATACTATAGTTTTTCAGAAACTCCCCCTGGTCTTTAAAGAAGGATCTCTTACCTGTCTGGACATGATTGTTGACGGGTGTTTTTTTTTAAGTTAAGCGTTTTTGAATTCTGTAATATTGGTTTTGTAATTCAA
The DNA here is from genome assembly GCA_964606515.1 of uncultured Prolixibacteraceae bacterium. Taxonomy (GTDB): domain Bacteria; phylum Bacteroidota; class Bacteroidia; order Bacteroidales; family Prolixibacteraceae; genus CAZSIK01. The sequence goes on along the minus strand of CAZSIK010000157.1, from coordinate 2,925 downwards.
AACAAATAAATAGTGGACGACAGTACATCTCCAACGGATAAAAATTTGATAGAGCTTGAATTTTTAACCGATTTTTAGTAGCACGAAGGATACAAAAACAATTGAATATTGGTACCAGCGTGAAATTGGGTACAGTATAACTATTTAAATTCAAAGGTTTTCGATGCAATTTTTGTATTAATTAATTAAGCTACCCACCTCCATTTTGGCGAACTTTATCAGTTCTTTCGGATGAATCTTAATCTGTTGACCCCGTTGCCCTGCACTGATAAAAATGAAATCGAAGTTCAGGCAGCTCTCATCGATGTAGTTGGGATAGTTTTTTTTCATGCCAATAGGGGTACAACCGCCACGGATGTAACCGGTAAGCGGTAAAAGTTCTTTCATCAGAATCATCTCGGCTTTCTTGTTCTCCGATATTTTGGCTGCCTTCTTCAAATCAACTTCGGCATCGCCGGGAACCAAACAAACGAAGATACCGCTTTTATCGCCGCGCAGAACCAGGGTTTTAAAAACCTGGTTGACGTCCTGTCCTAATTTGTTGGCAACGGTGGTCGCGCTTAAATCGTTTTCATCGACTTCGTATTCCACCAGATCGTAGTCAATCTTGTGCTGGTCGAGTAAACGCGCTGCGTTGGTTTTCTTCATGATATGAATTTTGGATTTTATTTTTAAAAATAGTGTTAAGTGCAAACCTTTGAATGGATTCCGATTGCAACCAAAAATAGCTGAACTTTTCTTAACAGGAAATCCGAAAAGAACAATTTTTTGAGAATGGTGTTAATTCAAGTTGTTCTAAATCTATGGTGCAATGGGAAAAATAGACGAATCGTTCAGTATTAAATCGGTTGTATTTAGAAACAGGTTGGGCATGTCGCCAATGTGCCAGTATTCAGCAGTAAAAGGAATGGCCAACGATTGGCATAAAATTCACTATGGTACCCGTGCTGTGGGAGGTATCGGATTAATAATGGTTGAAGCCACGGCTGTTGTACCCGAAGGCCGCATAACCCCTTACGATTTGGGGATATGGAGCGATGACCATGTTGCCGGATTTAAAACGATAACCGACTTTATTCATGATCAGGGTGGGGTAGCAGGTATCCAGATCGCCCATGCGGGACGGAAAGCCTCACACGATAAGCCAGGCCATGGGGGGAAACATCTTGTTCCCGACCAAGGGGGCTGGACGACCGTTGGTCCATCGGCCATACCCTTTGAATCAGGAGAGTTGCCGCCCCTTGAACTTGATTATATAGGTATTGAAGAGGTGAAAATA
>CAZSIK010000157.1:0-1636 GCA_964606515.1 uncultured Prolixibacteraceae bacterium | reverse complement strand
CAGGGCAGCTGCCCAAAGGGCACTCCTGGCGGGTTTTAAAGTGCTCGAAATCCATGCTGCCCATGGTTACCTGATGCATCAGTTTTTATCGCCGCTGAGCAATCACCGCACCGATGAATATGGGGGAAGTTTTGAAAACCGAACCCGCTTTTTATTGGAAGTAATCGAGGAAGTCAAACCGGTATAGCCCGATCATTTGCCCCTATTTGTGCGCCTGTCATCGACCGATTGGACCGACGGCGGATGGACCTTGGACGAAACCATAAAATTAAGCCTGATTTTAAAAGAGAAAGGGGTCGATCTGATCGACTGTTCATCGGGCGGAAATGTGGTTACGGCAAAAATTCCACTTGGTCCGGGATACCAGGTTCCATTTTCAGAAGCTGTAGGCCGGACTGGAATAATGACTTCGGCTGTAGGTTTGATTACCGAGGCAAAACAGGCTGAAGAAATCCTTCAGACCGGGAAAGCCGATATGGTTTTATTGGGTCGCGAGTTGCTCCGTAATCCCTATTTCGCACTTCAGAATGAATTTAGCACATGGCCTGAACCCTATCTGCGCGGCAAGCTTTAACAAAAGTCGGGATTGGTTATTACGAGATAACCTTGAATTGTTTGAAACTTGAAGGGGCTTAATTCATTCGGAACAACTTGATATCAAGGGTTGGCAAGCGCATTATCGGCCGCTAATTTGCCGGTCAGAATTGAAATTGGCAACCCCGAAGGACTCTAAACCCATTGTCCGGCCTGGCAAGCTATCGTATTCAACAAAAATAACATTTTTGAATTATCCGTAAAACAGATGTAATTTTCATCTTTCAACCAACTCCTGAAGTTATGAAATCTTTGTAGAGAAGGGAAGTAAAATCAGCAGCAGCCGGTTTATGTTTGAAAGTGGGCTGACCATGGTTAGTCGTAAGTTGGGATTAGCCCATGGAGTATGGTATATCAAAGAAGAACTTACGGAAGGGTACATAGGGGTAAAGTCGGAGTTCGGCGAAGATGCATATTTTGGGTGGGTCCATCTTTCGCTCGCCGATACTTCGATAACGATGATGGGGTGCGCAATGAGCAAAATCGCGAATCAACCCATTGTTGAAGGGGCAATTCTATAAAAAATAAGCTGGGCTTGAATTCAAGCAAAAGCCGATTTGCTGTGATTTTCCAAGGTAGACGGTGCAATGAATCGGTATATTACACCTTTGCGGGGTTCGGCCATCCAGTTGGCTACCGTGTTGCGCCACAGTTCATAATGAGGCGTTTGTTTGTGTCGTGCCGAGGCCTCTTCTGAATCGTATGCTTCGTAAAGCATGAATTTTCCCGGATCGTTTGTTTCCTGTATCAGGTCGAAACGCAGGTTGCCCGGTTCCTTTACCGATTCTTCGTGATTCATTACTGTAGCCTTAATAAAATCGTCGATATGGTCTTCTTTTACCGATACGTAAACACATGTTACTATCATAATTGCTCAATATTAGAATGTTGTGAACTTTTAAAATAAAATTCGTTTTTCTACTTGCCTGATCCACTCCCGAGCCATCAGTTCATGACCGGCCACTGTGGGGTGCACTCCATCCCAAATCCAATAATCGACTGGCGCTTTTTGAAACGCTTTATGTAACTATTCAGCACCCTC
>CAZSIK010000156.1:4156-10241 GCA_964606515.1 uncultured Prolixibacteraceae bacterium | reverse complement strand
GAAATTGCGCCTTGTAAATCCCTGATTATGATCTTCCATGTTCTGATCGTATTGTCCACAGTGCATTACCCTGCATCTTCGCAACAATATTACTGAATTATGCTGAATTTGCCTATCTGAAATTTCAACCCACAGCAGGATTAAGCATTTTTAGGTTCCTTAGTGAATATTTAACACCGCCAATATTAACATTTAGCCCACTTGTTTGGTACAACTTACCCCTTTTTAGTCTTAAAATATTATGAAATTCGCCGAGGTATAATGTTTCGCAGTATTGAAGAACAATAAAACTTAAAAAAATAACAAACTCATGAAGCTGCTCAGTTTAACCTTGCTCCTTTCCTCCGTCCTTTTCATTTTGATTACCGGATGTGACCATAACAGTTCAGGCATTGAAAAAATACAAAATGGCCTCACCTTAAAGACCCGCACGGAAAATATTACAGTTCAATTTTACGACAACAACCTGGTCAGGGTAACCAAAACAAAGCTGGGAAAACAAAAAGAGCACCCAAGTCTGATGGTTTTACCGCGTGAGCTTCCCGAACTTCATATTATCACTTCGCAGGAAGAAGGGAAATACCTGTTGAAAACAGAAAAAATATCGCTCTTGATTGATCTGGAATCGGCTAATATTGAATTCAGAAGACCTGACAATCAACTTTACCTTGCTGAAAACGGGCATGAGCTAAAACCTGCTGAATACAGTGGCGACAAAGGTTTTTCCCTGAGACAAAATTTCATTTTAAATAATGAAGAAGCAATCTACGGATTGGGACAGCACCAGGATGGGTACATGAATTATCGTGGAAAAGAAGTGGTATTGTTGCAAAGCAATTGCAATGCCGTAAACCCTTTTCTGGTTTCGACCCTACATTATGGCCTCCTCTGGGACAATTACTCTAAAACCGTGTTCAACGACAGCTCAGATAGCACCTTCATCGAAAGCGATATGGGCAATGGAATTGACTATTATTTCGTTGCCGGAAATACTATGGATGAAGCCATTGCAGGTTACCGTACCCTAACAGGGCAAGCCCCCATGTACGGGAAGTGGGCTTTCGGTTTCTGGCAAAGCAAGGAGCACTACGATACCCAGCACGAGATCGACAGTGTGGCCACTCGCTATCGGCAGCTTAAAATGCCCATCGACAACATCATACAGGACTGGGACTACTGGAATGGGCCGGCCAATTGGAGTGGAATGTTCTTCGACCCTACCTTGTTCCCCACTCCCGATTCGCTGATTTCGAAGCTCCATGCCATGAACTACAAAATGATGATCTCGATTTGGCCGGCATTGGGGCCCAATACCGCAATTTACAAGGAAATGCTCGAAAAAGGCTTTTTGTTTGAACCCATTGGCTGGGCGGGCTTTCGCTATTACGATGCCTTCAATCCCGAGGCCAACCAACTGTATTGGAAATATCTGAAAAGTGGGTTGTATGACAAAGGGATCGACGCATGGTGGATCGACTCGACCGAACCCGACATCATCAATGCCCTGGAAAAAGAATCGCACGAATTTGAGATGAAGAAGGTGGGTCGCAATTATCTTGGCTCGTGGGCCCGGTACATCAATGCCTTCTCGCTTTCGATGACCGATGCGATTTATAAGAACATGCGGGCCGACAGCAACCAAAAACGGGTGTACCTCCTTACCCGTTCAACCTTTGCCGGACAACAACGCAATGGGGCCACCACCTGGTCGGGCGATATCGGGGCCAGTTGGGATATTTACAAGAAGCAAATTGCAGCGGGGATCAACCATTCGATGTCGGGAATACCTTACTGGACATTTGATATAGGAGCCTTTGTATTGGGCTCGTATGGAGGCACATTCTCCGAGAAGAAAAATACTCCTGCCTATGAAGAATTGTATACCAGGATGTTCCAATTTGGTGCGTTTTGTCCCATCTTCCGTTCCCACGGTTCAGATGTGCCGCGCGAAACCTTCAGCATGAATTATTACCAGGAGGTTATGCTGGAATATACCCACTTGCGCTACAGGTTGTTACCCTACATTTATTCGCTTTCGTCGCAGGTAACCCGCAATAGCTATACCCTGATGCGCGGCCTTGCAATGGATTTTGGCAACGACAAAAAAGCCTTCAATATTGAGGATCAATACATGTTCGGCCCCTCGCTTATGGTTTGCCCCGTAACCGATTACTTATACCACGAGCCGCCAAAAGCATCGGTACTAGTCCCATCAAACTGTTTTTCAACCCTGGATGGACAAGTTGGGTTGAAAGCAAAATATTTCCGGGATAAAGATTTCACCAGTTTATCTCGCGAATCGGTCGACTCGCTGATCGATCTGTATTGGTACACGGGTCGGCCTAATTATGCTACCGATTCGATGTATTCGGTAATCTGGAAGGGAAAACTCACCCCCCAGGAAAGCGGGGCACATCAGTTTCATGTAAAGACATTCGATCAGTACAAGGTATTGGTCGATGGAAAGGAACTCTTAACCACCTTTGCCGGATCGGAAAAGTACCTCGAAACCATTATACTTGAAAAAGATAAAGCCTATAATTTTGAAGTACGCCTCTCGAACAACCAGACCGGTGCTGCCCGGATGCTGTTATTTTGGAAAACTCCATCGATGCTGGCCACAGAAGGAAAACCAGTTACACGCGAGAAAATTCAAACGGTTTATTTACCCGCTGGAACCAAGTGGTTCGATTTCTGGACCGGAAAAGAATACGAAGGCGGACAGGAAATTCAAGCCCAGGCCACCATCGAAACCATGCCCCTCTATGTGCCTTCAGGCTCGATTATCCCGATGGGCCCCTTCCTGCAATACTCGGGCGAAAAAACTGCCGATCCGCTGGAAATAAGGATATATCCCGGAAAAAACGCTTCATTTGAGCTTTATGAAGACGAAGGCGACAACTATAACTATGAAAAAGACATTTTTGCCACGATAGAATTTAACTGGGATGAAGAATCAAAAATTCTGAGTATTGGAAAACGCCAGGGTGAATTTCCGGGAATGCTTATCGAGAGGACGTTCAATATTGTGCTGGTAAACAAAGGGAAAGGGGGTGGATTGGCGCTTACATCGTTGCCGACAAAAAGTATTCAATATACAGGGGAACCGATCGAAACTCAGTTTTAAAGTTTTTTGAAAGACTGAGTTCCCTGATCCGGTTTTGATATTATTTGATCTGAGCAGTTGTTCTGCATGTCCACATCGAACGATCCGCACCGGGGGCAAGTTTCGATCGGGCTAGGCCCCATGCAACTTTCAATGATCTCGTGGTCGAGTTCAGCTTCCTGACCGTACCAGGCACAATTGTTACAGCAATACATGTTCTTCCCCATCAATATTTCATCATCCGGTCCATATCACGGCGAGCGTCGTTTGATTTGAGCGATTCACGCTTATCGAACGACTTTTTCCCTTTGGCAAGGGCAATCTCAAGCTTGGCAAAGCCATTCTCGTTAAGGAAAAGCCTTAGAGGAACAATGGTCAAACCTGTTTCTTTAACCTTGCGTTCCATTTTTCGGAGTTCCTTCTTTTGGAGGAGCAACTTACGGTCGCGTTTGGCTACATGGTTGCTGTAAGTGCCATAGGTGTATTCTGCAATGTGAAGGTTCTTCACCAAAAGTTCCCCTTCATAAAACTGGCAATAGGAATCGACCAGGCTGGCCTTGCTTTCCCTGATCGATTTGATTTCGGTGCCTTGTAATTGAATACCAGCAGAAAACGTTTCAAGTATCTCGTACTCAAAAACGGCTTTCTTATTCTTGATATTGACCTGTTTCTGTGGTTTGAGTCCCATAATGATGTGAAAAAGACCAGATGGACGGCCTTGTAATTTTAACTACAAAAATACATTAGTTTTGCAATAAATCATGATAAAGATGACAGACCAGCTTCATAAAGAACCTTACAACATGATTACCATTCTGGGGGCCACCGCTTCGGGGAAAACATCGGTAGCTGTCAACCTTGCCTGTCGGATTAACGGAGAAGTGATCTCGGCCGACTCGCGACAGGTTTACAGGGGAATGGATATAGGTACTGGCAAGGACCTTTCGGAGTATACAATAGCAAATACAGTGGTACCTTATCATCTTATCGACATTGTCGATTCCGGATATGAATACAATGTATTTGAATATCAACGTGACTTTTTAATAAGCTACCACGATATAAGCCAACGACAAAAAATGCCTATAGTTTGCGGAGGGAGCGGTTTGTATATTGAAGCTGTGCTTAAAGGATATCGTTTGATCAATGTTCCGGTGAACGAGCCTTTAAGGAAAACCCTTTCGGGTAAAATCCTTGACGAGCTGACCTCCATCTTGAAAAACTTTAAAAACCTTCACAATACAAGCGATATTGAAACGGCAAAACGAGCCATACGCGCTATTGAGATTGAAGTGTATTACCAGGAAAATCCTGTTTCGGAATCAGCCTATCCAAACATCAACAGTTTGGTTGTCGGTATTGTATTCGATCGCGAAAGCCGCAGGCAGCGCATTACCCAACGCTTAAAACAACGCCTCGACGAAGGGATGATCGACGAAGTGAAACAGTTGCTCGATTCGGGCATTAGCGCCGAAACCCTGATGTATTACGGCTTGGAATACAAGTTCCTTACCCGATATATTTTAGGTGAAATTAATTATAATGAAATGCTTACAGGTCTTGAAACGGCTATTCATCAATTCAGTAAACGACAAATGACCTGGTTCAGGAAGATGGAACGCGAGGGCATAAAAATTCATTGGATTGAGGGCGCATTGCCCCTTGAAGAGAAGATTGAAAGGATTTTAGGATTAGTCCGATCTACTAGTGCGGATATTTCATAGGAATCAATTCTCCATTTAGCATCAGGTTAGCATTTAGGGCCAAAGCAGCAAGTTCATCCTCGCCCGGGTAAATTTCGATCGGAGCAATAAAACAAACCCTTTCAATGATCATCGAGGTAATGGTTTGGCTGTTGGCAATGCCGCCTGTAAGAATAACAACATCGACTTTCCCTTTGAGCACAGCGGCCATTTCCCCTATTGCTTTGCTCACCTGATAAGCGAATGCTTCGACTATTAGTTTTGCCTGATTATTTCCTGAAGAAGCAAGGGCCTCAACATCGATCATGCTGTTGGTGTTCAGATAAGCAACCAGTCCTCCATCGCCAGTAACCATTCCACGCAATTCTTCTTCCGTAAAATTTTGCGAGAGGCAAGCCGAAATCAACTGACCGGCGGGCAAAGTACCGCTACGTTCAGGGCTGAACGGGCCTTCTCCGTCCAAAGCATTGTTTACATCAATTACCCTTCCCCCAAAGTGCGCTCCAACCGAAACACCGCCTCCCATGTGAGCAACTATCAATTGCAGTGCATGATACGGCTTCCCCACTTTGGCAGCATAAAGCCTCGACACGGCTTTTTGGTTTAAAGCATGAAATACAGAATTGCGTTCAAAACGAGGATGTCCCGAAATTCGGGCAACAGGTTCCATTTCATCGGTTACCACAGGATCGGCTATATAAGCTTTGGCACCTGGAATTTCCCTGGCAATGTGGTAAGCCAGCAGAGGCCCAAGATTTGAAGCATGTTGGCCTAAAATTCCTTTACGGACATGCACCAGCATCCGGTCGTCGATTTCGTATACCCCCGATTGAAGGGGGAAAGTCAGCCCTCCCCTACCCATTACCACCTTAATTTTAGAAAGATCGACACCAGAAAGGATCAATGCTTCCATAATCAATTCTTTTCTGAAATCAAACTGAGAAATTATCGTGGGATAAAACATTAAATCATCAAGATAATGCTTGATGGTTTCCTCCATCAAACACTCATCTTCTTTAAAAACAGCTATTTTAGTTGAAGTAGATCCCGGGTTAATGGTTAAAATATGCACCCCGTTCATACCTTAATCGTTTTTACTTAACAATGCCGCTAAGGTAATGGAATTTAATTTTGTGGCCATCGAATCACCCCGCGAAGTCAATACCACCGGGATTGAAGTTCCCATTACCACGGTAGCAGTCTGGGCTCCACAAAACTTTGTACTTGTTTTATAAAAAACATTCCCTGCTTCAATATTGGGGAACAACAAACAATC
>CAZSIK010000156.1:0-4146 GCA_964606515.1 uncultured Prolixibacteraceae bacterium | reverse complement strand
GGCTTTCCCAGCCACTTCTGAATGATACGATTTAATTTTTGCTGCTTCAACATCAATGGCCAAGTCGAGCGACAATGGGCCTTCACAAATTGCGTCTCCAAATTCTCCGGCGATGGCCATTTCTTTCAAACTGGCAGCTTCGGTACATGCACTCATCGAGGGAATCAGTTTTTCAGTGGCAGCCAGAAAAGCCACCTTAGGAAAAGAAATGCCCAAAATATGGGCCACCTCGATCAAATACCGGGTAATGACCTTTTTCTGCAGCAGGGTTGGCTGGGGAATGATGGCCACATCGGAAGCCAAAAGCAATTTTGAATAAGCTGGGATTTGAAACACAGCAACATGGCTCAATAAAGCGCCGGGGGGCAACAAGCCTTTTTCCTTGTTCAGTATGGCCTTCATGAAAATATCAGTACTAATCAAGCCTTTCATCAGTAATGAGGCATTTCCACTGTGAACCATTGAAACGGCCAAAGCTGTAGCTTCTGCAGGATCAGCTACGTCGATGATATTGAGTTTTTCTTCTTTAAAACCCATTCTCTTACATTCGGCTTTAATCAGTTTTTCCTGACCCACCAAGGTGGCAGAAACCAATTCCATTTCAACCGCCTTGGCCACTGCCTCAACGGTGTGCTTATCTGTACCATTTGCCACAACAAGATGCTTCCGGCTTTTTTTTCTTAAAGCATCCACCATATTATTGAAACCTGAAAAAGGCAATTCCTGACCCATAAATACAATTATTTTAAAGTTACAATTAACAACTTCTATTCATTAACTGCAATGATCAACAACATATTTTAACAAGCTTGGCTCATTCTTGTTTTTTCAAACCACGACAAAGCAAAAAGAAAAATTGTTATCATTCTATAAATCATCCTTATAAAAATAATACTACCCTTCATTGCTTCACCTTCGGGTAGGCTATCTTCATCAGAATAATCCACTTCAAATCTCAATAAATGACCTTAATTTTCTTTTATTGGTATTATATTGCCCATGTTTATCAAATCAAAGAAAATAAACTTATTTAAATGTTAATAAAATGAAGATTAGGAATTTAATTTTCTTTACGCTGATCCTAACGGGAATATCCATAGGATCGATCGCGCAAAACAAAACCAACAACTTAGAAATCAAAACATTAAAAAAAGAAATTCCCATTCAACAAAACCTGTATGGAATTTTCTTTGAAGACATCAATTTTGGGGCCGACGGAGGGCTTTATGCCGAATTGGTTAAAAACCGGTCGTTCGAATTTCCCCAAGCATTGATGGGCTGGTATGCCTTTGGTAAGGTAGAATTAAAAAATGATGGTCCATTTGAACGTAATCCCAATTACGTTCGCCTTTCTTCTTCGGGTCATCCGCATAAACATACCGGCATCGAAAATGAAGGGTTCAGAGGAATGGGGTTTCATAAAGGCGAAAATTACCGCTTCTCGGTTTGGGCCAGAACTGCATCAGGAGAACAAAAGATTAGGATTGAGCTTATCGACGAAAAAAATCATCCTATGGAAAAAAAAGACCTGGTAATCAATGGAAATGAATGGAAAAAATACCAGGTAGAACTCAATGCACGTAATCAAATAGAAAAAGGACGTTTACGTATTTTTTTGGTTTCAGGTGGTCCCCTCGATCTGGAGCACGTTTCCCTATTTCCTGTAATAACCTGGAAAGGAAGGGAAAACGGCATGCGTAAAGACCTTGCAGAAGACTTGAACGAACTCAATCCTGGTGTTTTCCGTTTCCCTGGAGGATGTATTGTTGAAGGAACAGATCTCGATACCCGATACAACTGGAAAAATACTGTAGGAATTGTTGAAAACCGCCCCTTGAATGAGAACCGTTGGCATTATACCTTTCCTCATCGTTTTTATCCCGACTACTTCCAAAGCTACGGTCTGGGATTTTTTGAGTTCTTCCAACTATGTGAAGACTTTGGTGCCGACGCCCTCCCCGTGCTCAGTGTCGGGCTCGCCTGCCAATTCCAGAACGACAAAGCCGAAGCCCATTGTCCGGTACACGAATTGGATCCCTACATTCAGGACGCGCTCGACCTGATTGAGTTTGCCAATGGACCAGCAACTTCCACCTGGGGAAAAGTCAGGGCAGAAATGGGACATGAAGCCCCGTTTGGCTTGAAAATGATCGCTATTGGCAACGAACAATGGGGACCTGAATACCCCGAGCGCCTCGTAAAATTTATCGAAGCCATCAGGGCAAAATATCCAGAGATTAAGATAATTGGCAGTTCAGGCCCTTCGGCTGAAGGCAAACAATTCGAATACCTTTGGCCTGAAATGAAACGCCTTAAAGTAGACCTTGTTGATGAACACTACTATAAATCGCCGGAATGGTTTTTCACGAATGCCCGCCGATACGATAATTACGATCGCACAGGACCAAAGGTTTTTGCCGGTGAATATGCCAGCCACGACGGACGGATCAAGAAAAACAGTTTCAGGGCAGCATTAAGCGAAGCCGCCTTTTTGACCGGCATTGAGCGGAATGCCGATGTGGTGCATCTGGCTACCTATGCTCCCTTGTTTGCCCATATCGACGGGTGGCAATGGTGCCCCGACCTGATCTGGTTCGACAACCTGCGCAGCGTTCGTTCGGCTAATTGGTACGTGCAGCAATTGTACAGTCATTATAAAGGCACCCATGTTTTATCGGCTACCATCGACAAGCAAACCCTTGGTGGTGAAAATGGCTTGTATGCTTCGGCAGTAATCGATAAAACCAAAAACCAGATATTCATAAAGGTAGCCAACAACAATACCGAAGCTAAAACATTGAATTTAGACCTTTCGGCAGTTGCGCCTAAGATTGTGAAGAACAGCAAACAAATCATTTTTAAAGCCGATCTTGAAGCTGAAAACACACTCGATCTGCCCAATGCAGCTGTACCCACCGAAAAAGCATTAACAAATAAGGCCAATAAAGTGGAGGTGATACTCGAAGCTGAATCGTTCAACCTTTTCATTTTCGAATTGTAGTTTTAATCCAAAAAAGATCATCATAAAATAAGCAGGGGCCTCGTAATGAGACCCCTGCTTATTTTTAAACAAGTTGTTGTATATCTTGCTTTTCCATTAATCAATAACTTTCCCCCTTCCAGGATTTTCATGCAAATCACGCTAATTTCCTCAGAAATTCAATTCAGTCCATAAATTCTATAACAAACTGGTTTATAACAAAAAAGGAGAAGGCTATTGTTCCCTCTCCCAATTTGTCGGGGTAGCAGGATTCGAACCTGCGACCCTCTGCTCCCAAAGCAGATACGCTAACCGGACTGCGCTATACCCCGTTGTATTTTTTGATCAATGCGGAGAGAGGGGGATTCGAACCCCCGGTACAGTTACCCGTACGGCAGTTTAGCAAACTGCTGGTTTCAGCCACTCACCCACCTCTCCAAAGATTCACTGAACTTAAATTCCCTTAATCATTCCGATTTTAGAATTCGGCTGCAAATATATACCGTTTAGCCACTTTTGCAAAATTTATTTCACAAAATCAGGCTTTTTTCTTTCAACTTATTTTAAGTGTCTCATTTCCAAATCCGACTATTAAAACTTAATCTGCTTTTGTACCAATCAATCAGGGGAAAAACGTTCCTTAATAATCGACTGATATCTTAACCTTTAGAATTAATGTAGGATTAAAAACTTCTGAAAAGCCCGATTTTTCTTGCTTTTCTCGATTGTGAACCGTATTTTTGAAATACGAACAAACTCGAAACGTTCTACGACAACAATACATGACCGCATTAATTTCCTGTAATTGGTAAACTCAACAGTTAAAAATTACCGAGTAAGCTTATGGTTGTGATGACAGGCCTTGTAGTCCCGGTATACCTTGGGATGAGTAGTTTTCTACCGGTGGAAGTCAAAACAATTAGGCACTCAAATCCTGTTTATCGGGGTTTTTTCAATCGGGATTAATGCGGTTTTTTCTTTTCCTCTTTTCCTCTTTCCTTCTTCCGCAGATCGCGCTGATTTACGCAGAACACTTTTTAATCAATGCATATTGGTCTTGTGTCTTGTATCTTGTGTCTTGTGTCTTATGTCTTATGTCTTGTGTCTTGTGTCTTGTGTCTTGTATCTTGTGTCTTGTATCTTGTGTCTTGTATCTTGTGTCTTGT
>CAZSIK010000155.1:0-10249 GCA_964606515.1 uncultured Prolixibacteraceae bacterium | reverse complement strand
ATGAGGTGCTGCAATTCATCCACTACTGGGACAAGGAACGCCATAACCTGCCCGTGGCCACCGATGGTGTGGTCATCAAGGTCAACTCCATTGCAATTCAGAACGACCTGGGCACTACCGCCAAATCGCCCCGGTGGTCCGTGGCCTATAAGTTTAAAGCCGAACAGGCCGAAACCCGCCTGCTTTCGGTATCGTATCAAGTGGGGCGAACCGGAGCCATTACCCCTGTGGCCAACCTCGAACCGGTTCAATTGGCGGGCACCACGGTAAAAAGGGCTTCGCTGCATAACGCCGATATCATTGCCTCGCTCGATCTTCACCTCAACGACCTGGTGAAAGTGGAGAAAGGGGGCGAAATCATCCCGAAAATTGTAGGTATAAACGAAGAAGAACGCCACCCCATGAACCAGCGGGTAGTGTTCATCGATCGTTGTCCCGAATGCGGTTCCCTATTGCTTAGAGACGAAAGCGAAGCCAAGCATTTCTGTCCCAACGAGAACGGGTGCCCGCCCCAGATCAAGGGAAAAATCATCCATTTCATCAGTCGCAAAGCCATGAACATCGACGGGATGGGCGAAGAAACCGTTGAACTGTTTTACAACAAGGGAATGATTTGCGATGCAGCAGATCTTTATTCCTTGAAAGCTGATGACATTGCCATGCTGGAACGCTTGGGTGAAAAATCGGCCCGGCGCATCATCGAAGGTCTGGAAGCTTCGAAGCAAGTTCCATTCGAACGGGTATTGTTTGCCCTGGGTATCCGATTTATTGGCGAAACCGTGGCAAAAATCCTGGCTAAAGCCTTTAAAAATATCGATGCTTTGATAGCTGCTTCTCTGGAACAACTTACAGCGGTTAACGAAATTGGCGACCGAATCGCCCAAAGCCTGGTCGACTGGTTTGCTACGCCTAAAAATATCGGATTACTGGAACGCTTAAGAGCTCAAGGACTTCAATTTGAATTATCGGATACCCAGTTGGCCGGAACCACCGATAAGCTGGCCGGATTGTCGATCATCATTTCGGGGACCTTCGAAAAACATTCGCGCGAAGAGCTAAAAGAGATGATCGAAAAACATGGCGGCAAAAATGTCGGTTCCATTTCGAAAAATACCAGCTACCTGCTCGCCGGCGACAACATGGGTCCCAGCAAGCTGGAAAAGGTGCAGAAACTGGGCGTCCCGATTATTTCAGAGGATGAGTTTTTGGAGATGATTGGTGGGGCATGAGTATTCAATTGCCTCTACCTTCAGGTAGGGTTAAACAATTAACAATCAAGGTTCTTCATTATTCTCAACCGGTTTCTTCCCAAAAACCACCTCAGTCCTTGCAATCGAATACGACCCGAAAATACCGGCCCCGTTTTCAACATTGGAATAAACTTGTACGGGCTCAACAAACGCCAAATGATCAATTCCCTGTTGGACATCAATTGATTTCAGGTAAAGGTAGGTGTCTTTTGTGATGTGGTGCAACTCGATGGTAATCTGTGAATATTCACCTTCCTGAAAAGAATCCCAAGTAATAGTGTCGGAACTTTCATTTCCTGAAACAGCAGCATAGCTGTCTCTTGTATTGAACGACAAAACATAATTCTTGCCGTTGAAGAGCCGATCGGTGAAAACACTGTAATAATTATAGGAAGACGCAAGCAAATTATTATTGGCATCCTCGGTTTCGCTGCGAAAAACCGGATCGTTCGAATAAACATAAGACTGCCCTTTATACTCCACAAACGAGCTGATCAATTCTCCTTCAGCATCGTAATAGAACGACTTTTGGCGAACCTTTTTCCAAATCACCAGGCGGTAATAGTCTTCGGTAGGGGCAGATTCTGCAATTTCGCCTGAAAAATCGAACATCACTTCCTTTGAATATTTTCCTTTTTGATACTGATAAGAAGTATCGCGCAAGGCTATTGAAACAGGGTTGGGAATGGTTGTTTTACAACTCAATGTCTCGAATTGGGGATGATTCACCACCAGTTTGTACTCCTTCCCAACTAAAGCTGTAGCTTTAGATTGATAATAATAAGTCGTATCGTATTCGTTATCGCTTTCATACGGATACCAGTGATTTTTTTTCGTTGTATAAGTCGATTCAAGTTTTTCAAGTAAAACATCGTTTTCGTATAGAAATATTTCAGCATCGGTAATGCATACCGGATAACCTTCGTTGATCGATATACTTGAAAACAATTTTACTGTTATTAGGCTATCGGGGTTGATTATCGAGTTCAACACAATTTGACGGGTCAGGTAATCTTTCTCGAAATCAATTTGTTGGGTGCAACTAAAAAGCAGGGTCCCAAAAAGTATCGTAAGTAAGATTTGTTTGTTCATGGCTTAAAATTTATAAGAATACGTAACTGTTGGAATAATGGGCAAGATAGATAGTTTAGATAATACCTTGGTTTCTACATCATAAATCCCTCCGTTGTAAACCACTCTGTACGAGTTGTTGTAGTCGGGTTTCCAATAAATAAGGAAAACATTCTGCTGGTTGTACACATTGTAAACCGAAACGCTCCAGGTCCGTGTTCCCTTTTTCTTCACCTTATGAAAGTTCATCCCTAAATCAAGACGATGGGTTGAAGGGAACCTGAAATTATTCCTCCCGTCGTAATGCAGAACCTGACTATCCCAATAAGAATACCTCGAAAAGGAGCCTTCGTTGTAGACCGGGTATTTCGAAAATGCCACCGTTGCGGTAGTTCCGGTGCCAAATACCCAGGAACCGCCAATATCGAAACGGTCGCTGAACTTATGGGTGAACACGACGCTGATATCGTGCCGGCGGTCGTATTTCGAAGGGAAAATTTTTCCGTAATTGATGAATTCGAACTGGCGTTCCGACTTAGCCCAGGTATAGCCAATCCAGCCGGTGGTTTTTCCAATGGTTTTCTCAAGCAGGAATTCAACACCATAAGCCCAACCCCGGCCTGTTTCCACCTTGCTTTCCCAGTCGAAACTGCCGTTCATGAATGCGGTGCCTGCCTTGTATTCTACCAGGTTGTTCATGCTTTTGTAATACGTTTCCACACTTAGGCTAATACCCTTTGGGAAGTTAACACTGGCGCCCAATGCAAGCTGGTCGGAAATTGGCGGCGGCAGCTTTTTGGTCGAGGGTACCCAGATGTCGGTGGGCAGGTTAATACCCGAATTGTAGAGCAGGTGCACATGCTGGGCCATACGCGAATAGGAAGCCTTGAGCGACCAGTCTCTGCCGGGCTGATAACGCAACGAAAGGCGGGGCTGAGGTTTTACATAGGTGGTATCGTCGACCTGGAGCAGGCAAAAATGAAAACCGGCATTCAAACTTAAGTTGGGGAGCAAAGATATATCATCTTCAACGAAAGCAGCCAACTCGTTCACGCCAATCTCCCGATTGCCTTCTTCCATTTTTTTATTTTCCAATGCATCCAACGAATTGGTATAACTCACACTGGTAATTCCAGGACTGAAACGATGATGGGTGATTTGGCCCCCAAATTTGATGGTGTGGTTTGTCGAGGGATAATAATCGAAATCGACCTTGGCCGATAAGTCCCCGATACCTGAATGATAGCTGTATTCGTTTGTTAACCACGATTTGTCGGTCAGCCTGGTAGCTTTATTTTCAAAACGGTTGTCGAAGAAGTACGAACTGAACGTAGCCGTTGTGTTGGAAAACAATTTGGGCGTAATCATGTAGTTCCAGCGTGCCGAGGCAATGGTATTGCTCCAGCTGATGCCCAACTTTTGAAAAAAAACATAGGAGGACCTATTTAACTCATCTAAACCTGAAAGCAACTCTCCGGTGTCATCAGACATATAGCCATGATCTTTCCCATGATAAGCACACAAGAACAACCTGCTCCGCTTCGAAAAAATATGATTGACCTTCAGGTTGAAATCGTGAAAATAAGCGCCCATATCCGAAGAACTATTTTCCTTTTTGTTGATTATTGCCAAAACCGGCTTGGCCAATAAATCGATATACGACCTGCGTGCCGAGAGCATAAACGAGGTTTTATCTTTTTGAATAGGCCCTTCGAGAGTGAATTTTGATGTGATCAGCCCGATGGAAAAATCGCCTTTCAGCTTTTTCATGTTCCCGTCCTTCATGCTGATATCGACCACCGACGAAAGCCTTCCGCCATACCGCGCCGGGAAAGCGCCTTTGTACAACTTCACTGATTTCAGCGCTTCGGGATTGAAGGCCGAAAAAATGCCCAGTAAATGGCTCGGATTATACACCGGTACCCCATCCAAAAGATAGAGGTTCTGATCGGGACCGCCCCCGCGCACGTAAATACCGCTGGTGCCTTCAACGCCTGCCTGTACCCCGGGCAAAAGCTGGATGACTTTCAACACATCGGCCTCACCAAAAATCACAGGCACTTTTTTAATTTTTTGCAACGACAGTTCGGTCATGCTCATTTGCGTATTCTCGACCTGGCTTGCAGTGCTGCCAAGAACAGTAACCTCATGAAGTTCGTCGCTTTTTGCCTGTAATGCAATATCGATAACAGTATCTTTCTGAAGCTCAAATTCAAGTAGTTTTGGTTGATACCCCATGTAGGTAACCATAATTTGAACCTTTCCCAAGTTCGCCGAATAACTGTAGAAGCCAAAATGGTTCGAGGTGGTACCTGCCAGGTTTTCGGGATGGTATACATTGGCATTGATGAGGCGTTCGCCGCTTTGTTCGTCGTATATATAGCCATGAATGGTGGCTTTTTCGTGCTTTTTCTCCTGTTTGGGTATTTCGTACAGCGTGATTTTCCCACCGATTTCCCTAAACGACAAGTTGGTATTGCTGAATAGGTGTTTTAAGATGGTTTCAAGTGTTTGTTGCTCGAAAATGCCGCTTACCCGTTTTCCCAAATCGTTCAGATTGGCATAAGCAAACGAGATACCGGTTTCTTTTTCAATGCGTTTGATTGCATCCCGAATGATTTCTTTGTCAAAACTAATGCTCAACTTTGTTGCAAGAATGCTTTCTTGCGGATAGCTTTTGAATGGCAGCGCCAGGAGCGCCACCATCAAAAGCAGAATTAAGTGTTTAACGTAGTTCATAAAAATTTGTGTTTTCGTAGCTATTAAGGTTAAAAGTTACCTTGATGATTTCGATGATGTCGACTTGTTTGGCTTTTTCGAAACGGGCCGAGAAAAGCAAGCCGGTTTTATCGGTTTTTAGCACAATGGGTTTCTGATAGTAGCGGTTCAGGTCTTCCACTACCTGGTTCAGGGAAGTATTGTCGAATATAAAAATGCCAGTTTTCCAGGCCAGGTAGTTTGGATCGTTGATAAGTGTTTTTTCCAATCCATCGGCGGTTACAAGGGCCATTTCGCTGGGCAACAGTTCGGTTTCGAAGTCCAAATGAGTTGATTTAACCTTTACTTTTCCCGTACTTACCTGCACCGCTGTACTCATGGTGTCTGCGTCAACGTTAAAAGAGGTGCCCAAAACTGTAACTTCCGAATGATTGGTTTCGATGATAAAGGGTTGGCTGGCATTTTTTGCCACCTCGAAAAAGGCTTCCCCTTCCAATTTGACTGTGCGGTTCTTTCCTTTAAACTTTTCAGGATAAAAGAGTTTGGAATTACGGTTTAGCCAAACCATGGTTCCGTCGGCCAGCAGAACGGAATCGGTTCGACCAGCCATCGTCTTCCTTGCAATAGTTGTTGTTGCTTTTGGGTGCTGTTGCATCATGAAATAAGCAAACAAGCTGCCCGCGATGACGATAAGCGCCACCGCGGCAACTTGCCTGAACCGGGAGTATATAAAAGTGAGGTTAGATCTTCCATCCTGAGCCGCCTTCAGCACCTGTGGCCATACTTTCTGCGAATCATAATCGCTCACCTCAATTTTGGCATGGCTGCGCCAAAGCTGTTGGAGCATCAGGTATTCGCGGCTGTTTTCCTTACGGAATTTCTGCACTCGTTTCTCTTCTTTTTCAGAAGTTTTTTGTTGAAAGTGCCTTTCGAGTATTTCGTAAATATTTTCCATCTCAACCATTTTTCAACCCTTTTGAAATTGGGTTTTCAGATATAGGTCGATGGAATGTGGGGATACCCCTAATGGGGGGATAAAAAAAAATGAAAAATCCAGTTAGTACGATGTTATGTAACAATTAGAAAACTTATTGTAAAAATGGGGTTGAATAGGAAAGTTAATCATAGTGAAACCTGCATTTTGCAATCATAATTTCACTTTCTCTTACTTGATAAATTAACCGGTATTCTTCGTTTATCCTTCGAGACCAAAATCCCTTATACTTAAATCTTAACGGTTCAGGCTTTCCAATACCTGAATAGGGATTTCGGGAGATATCTTTTAACAAATCATTTATTCGGTTTAGCATTTTCCTGTCGGTTTTTTGCCAAAAGAGATAATCTTCCCAAGACTCATCAACAAATATGTACTTCATGGATTCAATAAGTCTTTTTGAAATGAATTACCCGCTTTCAATTTTTCTATTGCAGAATCGAGTCTATGCTCATTTATCTTTGAGGACAGTTCATGCTGGGTTGCACATAATGAATTGTATTCATCGAGCGACATGACCACTACACCTGTATCCTTTCCCCTATTGATTATTAAGGTTTCAAAATTGGAGGTAACATTGTCAAGATATTTCTTAATATCTTTTCTAAAATCAGAAATTGTTGTAGTCAGCATATCTATTATTTTTTGTACACATTATTGTACAAATATATGTACTTTATTCAAAGCTACAACACTGCAAGGATGGTTAAGATAAGTAAATTGGTTACCAAGCCAATAAAAAATAATGTTCCTTATTCAGTATGCTTTTCAGCTTTTTCAGGGCATTTCCCATTTGGTTTTCAACTGTTTTTTGCGACACCTTCAGTTCATCGGCGATTTCCTTGTAGGTCATTTGCCCTACGCGGCTCATCAGGAATACTTCGCGGGTTTTGGGCGGTAATTTGGCCGCGTAATAATGGAAAAGCGGTTCAATGTCGGCTTCTGAAACATCATTATTTACGATGCTGGCTTCTTCACTCAGACCTTCAATTTCGGAAGTAAGCTGCCGGGTTCGCAAATAGTCAATACATTTGAATTTAACGCAGCGCAACAGATAACTCTCGATATTGACGATGGTTTCCAGGTTGTTTTTTTGAAGAAGCTGAATGAAAAGGTGCTGCACTACATCCTCAGCATCGTGCCTGTTGCCCACAATTTTTGAGGCATAGTTGCACAATGGTGAATAATAGCGGTGAAAGAGTTTTTCAATTTTATCCCGGCCTTTCTTCATTTTCGCAAAACCGATTTAAATGACAAAGATATTTGTGCTTTTTTTCAAAACAAATCTTCTTAATTTATTCACAACCAAATATTAATTAAATCTCTAAAATACAGATGTTTAAAATATAATTCCCGTCACCCCTAATGAATTCTCAAGGAAGATGGGCAAAATTTTGGCACTTCCCTGGCAGGAATTTCTAAAAAGGTCCAGGGCTGTTGAGGTATTGCATTAAAATTTTATAGTTTTAAACCCAAATTGAGTTACGACAAACCAATTTTCAACTACCATGAAAAAACCAATACTTCTCGCATGCCTGGTATTCTTAACCACGGCAACGTTTTCTCAATTTTCGAGGGGAACTGTCAAGGAAGGCTTGACCATTGAGAGTAAAATACTGGGCAAACCAGTCAGGTACACCATTTACCTGCCTTTCGATTATGCCACATCGGCACGGAATTACCCGGTAACTTATTTACTGCACGGGCTTGGCGACGATGACATGGGCTGGATGCAGTTTGGCGAAGCCCACCTGATAGCCGACGAAGCTATAGCCACACGCGAAATTCCACCCATGATCCTGGTTATGCCCGACGGGGGAACTTCCTTCTACATCAATAATTTCGACAATTCGTTGCGCTACGAGGATTTTTTCATTCAGGAATTTATTCCATACATCGAAAAGAACTATCGTGTAAGAACCGAAAGAAGATATCGTGGCATTGCCGGCCTTTCTATGGGTGGTTACGGCACCTTGAATTTTGCCTTGAAATACCCCGAAAAATTCGCTGCCTGCGCTGCGCTCAGTGCTGCCCTTTTCTCACATGAAAGCATTATGGCCACTAACGAAGCAGGATGGAACAGGATAAACAGCAAGCTTTTCGGCCCCTATCTTGATGGGGAGGCCCGCCTTTCAGACCATTACAGGAAAAACAATCCCTTCGACATTACCCAAACCAAAGGAAAGGAAGCATACTCAGGATTACGGATCTACATCGATTGTGGCGACGATGATTTTCTGACCGACGACAACTGCCGCCTGCACATTCACCTTAATCACCTGGGTATCAAACATGAATTCAGAATGAGGGATGGAATCCACAACTGGCCCTACTGGCGTACGGCGCTTCCGGTGGGATTAAAATTCATTGGCGAAAGTTTTCATCAGTTTTAATTACATCTGACCAGATGAATATTCTTTATTTGATTATCGGAGCGGCATTGGTATTTTACCTTGCCTATCGCTTGTATGGTTCGTTTCTGGCAAAAAAAGTATTTTCGCTTAACGACCAACGCCCTACCCCAGCTGTAAGGAACAATGATGGTATTGACTATGTACCCACAAGTTCCAAGTTTCTTACCGGCCAGCATTTTTCGGCTATCTCGGGGGCCGGGCCCATTACCGGTCCAATTATCGCGGGCATCATGTTTGGCTGGTTGCCTGCATTGCTATGGATCGTTCTCGGCTCCATCTTCATTGGTGGGGTACACGATATGGGAAACCTGGTGGCCTCGGTCAGGCATAATGCCATGTCGATTACCGAAGTGGTAAAACGAAATATTTCAAAACGGGCCTGGATTTTATTCCTGTTGTTTATCTGGCTAGCTTTGATTTATGTAATTGTTGCCTTCACCGACATAACCTCCAGCTCGTTTGTAGGCACCATAACGCTCGATAATGGCAACAAGGTTGGAGGAGGCGCCATCGCCACCTCCTCGTTACTTTACCTTGTATTACCACTGATAATGGGGGTATTACTAAAAAAAACCAAATTGACACTGGGATGGGCCACCCTGATTTTTCTTCCCTTGGTCGGAGTATCGATCTGGGTCGGACCTTACCTCCCATTCAATCTTGAACATATTTTAGGCAAATCGGCCATGGATACCCAGCGGGTTTGGAACGGCTTTCTTTTGGCTTACTGTTTCATTGCCTCGATCATCCCGGTTTGGCTGTTGCTACAGCCCCGGGGGCACCTGGGAGGCTACTTCATGTATGCTTCTTTGCTCACTGCAGCCATCGGACTGATTTTCGGTGGCTTCACCATCAGTTATCCAGCCATTATCAAGGCCGACAACCTGGGCGCATCGGATTTCCCGATGTTTCCCCTGCTTTTTGTAACCATAGCCTGTGGAGCCTGTTCAGGATTTCATGCCATGGTGAGCAGTGGTACCACTTCAAAACAGTTGAAAAAAGAAAGCGATTCGAAGCTGGTGGGCTATGGCATGATGCTGATGGAGGCGATGGTAGCTATTGTTGCCTTGGCCTGTGTCATGATTCTGACCAGTGAAAGCGACCTGCTTAAAAGTTCTCCCAACTTTATTTTTGCTTCGGGGATCGGAAAATTTGTAGAATTGATCGGGATACCGGCTACATTTGGTATTTCGTTCGGGCTCATGGCTTTTACCACCTTTGTGTACGACACCCTTGATGTATGCACCCGCCTGGCCCGTTACATCATTCAAGAACTAACCGGCTGGAACAACCTTGCCGGAAAAATATTTGCCACAACGATCTCGATCATTGTTCCTTTTATATTTCTCACCGTTAAACTGTACGATGCACTTGGAAGGGTGATACCTGCCTGGAAAATGTTTTGGAATATTTTCGGGGCATCCAACCAATTATTGGCTGCCTTAGCTTTATTGGGCGTTACTGTATGGTTGTACAACACCGCAAAACACAGATGGGTGTGGATGGTGACTTTTTTCCCGGCACTTTGGATGTTCATCATGTCGAACTGGGCATTGTGCTTGCTTATAAAAGGAAATTGGTTCATCAATAACAATTTACAAATTACAAGCACCCCTGTACCCATTATTTCACTAATTCTGCTGTTACTTTCATTGGTTCTGGCTTTCGAAGTATTCAACACCCTGACCCGTAACTGGCGAAAAAACAGGGGAAGAAATATCCCCTTGCCCTTATAATGCCTACCATAAAATAAGGGAAAGGGGTATTGCGTTCGTATCAAAACGAATCAGCCTGAATTTTTT
>CAZSIK010000154.1:2430-10285 GCA_964606515.1 uncultured Prolixibacteraceae bacterium | reverse complement strand
ATTACTATGTTGGCTCCCTCGGCTACGCTGCCTGATAAATACACAGGGGTTACCGGTGAGTTGGTTTTTCCGAGATCGAAGTTTTCAGCTCTCAGTCCATCTTGCAAATGGTGAACAATGTGCCACAATTGCTCCCGGAGTTCGTTATGTGTTTTTATAATTTCCAATCTTTTCAGCCCTCCCAATACCATGGGAAGGGGCAACGATTTGGCAAATATTTGTGAGCGCATGTTGTAGCGAAAGTAATTACAAATTTCTTCTTCACAGGCGACAAAAGCACCGAACCCAGCCATTGATTTGGCAAAAGTTGAAAAATAAAGGTCGATTTCACCCTGAACCCCGAAATGTTCGCCGCTTCCTTTCCCATTCGGTCCCATGGTGCCAAACCCATGGGCATCGTCGACCAAAAGCCTGAATTTGAATTCGTTTTTTAAAGCTACAATTTCATCCAATCTACCAAGGTCGCCATTCATGCCAAAAACCCCTTCGGTAATAACCAGTATTCCCCCTTCGGTTTTTTCACAGATGCGGGTGGCATGGGTGAGTTGGTTCCGAAGGCTGGTGATATCGTTGTGTTGGTATACAAATCTTTTTCCCTGGTGAAGCCTTGCCCCGTCAAGGATGCAAGCGTGTGAATTGGCATCGTATACAATTACATCGTTCCGGTTAAGTAATGCATCAATAATTGAGATCATGCCCTGGTAGCCATAATTCAGCACGAAGGCATCGGGTTTTTCAACAAATTCGGCTATTTTTTTCTCCAGTTCCTCGTGTTTGCTGGTTTGCCCCGACATGATGCGTGCACCCATGGGGTAGGCAAGGCCAAACTCCTCACATGCTTTTGCGTCGGTTTCACGCACTTCGGGATGGTTGGCCAACCCTAGGTAATTGTTTAAACTCCAGTTGAGCACATCTTTACCCCTGAATTTCATCCTTGGTCCTATGGGCCCTTCAAGCTTGGGAAATGCAAAATACCCGTGTGCCTGTTTCTGGTATTGACCCAGGTTTCCTTTGTCTGACCTCAGTTTCTCAAATATGTCCATTTCAATGATAGTTATTCGAATTTTGCAAATGTATATCTTTTTATGCGCTTTGCAAATTGTGTTAAATAATACTAAAGCATTTTTTGATTTGGGTTATTTCTTTAATTTTCAGCCCTTGAAATTAAAATGAAAACACTATTTTTGCAACTCATTTTTCATTATGAAAAGAAACATTTTTTTTATACTGACAATTAGCTTTTTAATTGTTTCGTGCGGCGAGTTTAACAAGGTGGTTAAAAGTACCGATTACGAATACAAATACAAGAAAGCAATTGAATATTACGAGGCGAAAGACTACAAACATGC
Organism: uncultured Prolixibacteraceae bacterium; assembly: GCA_964606515.1. Classification (GTDB taxonomy): domain Bacteria; phylum Bacteroidota; class Bacteroidia; order Bacteroidales; family Prolixibacteraceae; genus CAZSIK01. The sequence continues at coordinate 8,936 of CAZSIK010000154.1, read as the reverse complement.
CATTTCCCTCTTTCAGGATCTTGTCTATGTATACCGTGGAACTTCGAAGGGCGATGATTTATATTATTATTACGCCCAAAGTTGCTTCGCCGAGAGGGATTATGAAATGGCAGGTCATTACTTCAAAAATATTTACGAACAATACCCCAGGAGCCGACACACCGAGGAGGCATATTTTATGAGCGGAATGTGCTTTTTTAAAAGCTCGGCCCCAGCGAAACTCGATCAGGAAATAAGCACAAGGGCCATCGATGCATTCCAGCTCTTTATCAACATGTACCCATACAGTAAGAGGGTCGAGGAAGCCACCATCCTGATCGATGAACTGAACGAAAAAATTGTGTATAAATCGTTTCTCAGTGCCAAACTGTATTACGATATGGGGTATTACAAATCGGCAGTAATCGCATTAAACAACAGTCTTATCGATTATCCCAACACAAAATACCGTGAAGAATTAAAATACAATTTGTTCAAATCGAAATACTACCTGGCTGTTAATAGCGTGGAAGAGAAAAAACGGGAGCGTTTGAACGATAGTCGCGATGAATATTATACCTTTGCCGACGAATTTCCTGAGAGCAAATACCTTCGGGAAGTGAAGCGTGATTTCAGACACGTATCCCAACTTTTGGGAGTAAAGGTGGAAGAGCCTGAAAGTATGAGTATAAAAGATTAATAAAAAATATGGATTACAAGAAAACAAAAGCAGCTTCATCGACTGTTTCACGGAACATCGAACAACTTGCATCTGAAACGGGTAACATTTACGAAACCGTAATGATTTTAGGAAAGAGGGCCAACCAGATTTCTTCAGAATTGAAAGAAGAACTGAACCAGAAGCTTTCCGAATTTGCTTCCTTCTCCGATAATCTTGAAGAGGTTTTCGAGAATCGTGAGCAAATCGAAATCTCGAAGTTTTATGAACGTTTGCCTAAACCTTCGTTAATTGCAACCCAAGAATTTATCGAGGATAAAATTTACTATCGTAATCCGATGAAGGACAAACGGAAAAGTAACTTCTAATTCCAACGCCCTTCCTTATGGAGCTGAAAGGTAAAAAAATCATATTGGGAATCACTGGAAGTATAGCTGCTTATAAGGCAGCTTATCTTTTAAGGTTATTGGTGAAGAAAGGCGCTGAGGTACAAGTGGTCATGACCCCATCTGGCAGAGAATTCATCACCCCGCTTACCTTGTCAGCTCTTTCGCAAAGACCGGTTATTTCCAATTTTTTTTCAGCCCACGACGGGAGTTGGAACAGCCATGTCGATCTGGGAACCTGGGCCGACCTGATGATTATTGCCCCGGCTACCGCATCTACCATCGGGAAAATGGCCCATGGTATAGCCGACAATATGTTGATAACCACTTATCTTTCGGCCAAATGTCCGGTTATGCTGGCCCCTGCAATGGACCTCGACATGTATCGCCACCCTTCGACCCAAGGCAATCTTTCTATTCTGAGAAGCTATGGAAACCTTGTGATCGAACCCGATACTGGTTTCCTGGCGAGCGGGCTTGAAGGAAAAGGACGGATGAAAGAACCTGAGGAAATCGTGACCGAAATCATCCAATTTTTCGGACATGAAAAAAAAACTGATCAATAAACACTTTCTGGTCACTGCCGGGCCTACTCACGAAAAGATCGACCCAGTGCGTTTTATTGGGAACCTGTCGTCGGGAAAGATGGGTTTCGCAATTGCAAATGCTATACTTGAGCAAGGGGCGAGGGTGACCTTGGTCGCGGGTCCGGTTTCGTTAACCTTGAATCATAGTGCTGTTACCAGAATCGATGTAGTTTCTGCAAGTGACATGTTCGATGCTTGCACTACGCTTTTCCCCTCGTGCGACGGCGCTGTGATGTGCGCAGCGGTAGCCGATTTTACTCCGGTGCATCCCGAAAATCAAAAAGTCAAAAGGGGAAAAACCAATTATACAATAGAATTAACTCCTACTCGCGACATTGCCGGTACCCTGGGGCAGATGAAGCAACCAGGCCAGTTGCTGGTGGGCTTCGCACTCGAAACCCACGATGAGCTCAAACATGCTCAGGAAAAATTGCTTAGGAAAAACCTTGATTTTATCGTACTCAATTCTTTAAACGATGAAGGCGCCGGTTTTCAAACCGATACAAACAAAATTTCGATCATCACAAAAGATAATAAAACCTTGTTTTTTGAGTTAAAACCCAAAGAAGAAGTTGCCCACGATATCGTCGACTGTATTATTGAAGCAATGGATCAGTAAAAGGGGCTGCTTTTTTTCTATTTTTGAAAACAAATTATTTTTTCGATGAAGAGTACCATCACAGTTGTCCTATTTGTCTTATTATACCAATGGGCTGTTGCCCAGGAACTTCGCTGCAATATCTCCATCAATTCGAGTAAAATAACGGGCTCGAATCGAGAAATGTTCCAAACCATGCAAACCGATTTGTACGAGTTTATCAACAACCGCAAATGGACCAAGCATACGTATCGGCATGAAGAACGAATTGAATGCAGTTTCACGATTCAGATCAACCGACAGATTTCGTCGGATGAATACGAAAGTACCCTGATCGTTCAAAGCAGCAGGCCGGTGTACAATTCTTCATATCGTTCCACCATCTTGAATATCAAAGATGAAACTTTCCGGTTCAACTACAAGGAATTCCAGCCCATCGAATTTATGGAGAACAACAACAAAGACAACCTGACCAACGTGTTGGTTTTCTATATTTACATCATCCTGGGGTTCGATTATGATACTTTCTCGCCCAACGGGGGTACCGAATATTTCGATAAGGCAAAAACTATTGTAACCAATTCACAAAGCTTAACCGGTAAAGGTTGGAAAGCTTTCGACTCGGATTATAACCGCTATTGGCTGGTCGAGAATATGCTGAACAAAGCTTATGCTCCGTACCGGCAATGTTTGTACCGGTATCACCGCAAAGGTTTGGATGCCATGTCTGAATCGGCTGAAGCCGGACGGGCTGAAATTGCCGAATCGTTACGTGACCTGCAACGGGTATTCCGCAGCAAAGCCCGCCTGTACATCACCCAACTGTTCTTCGATTCAAAAAGACCGGAGCTGACGAACATCTTCAAAATGTCGTATGCCGATGAAAAAAACCGGGTGGTGAATATCCTCAGCGAGATCGACCCTTCAAATGCCGATCAATATCAAAAAATGAAAGATGCTGCTGTGAATTAATTAATTCCCATTTTTACTGAATCTTATGCTCCTGAGCCTTACCATAAAGAATTATGCCATCATCAATGAACTCCAAGTGAATTTCGATGGGGGTTTTAGTGTGATCACAGGAGAAACCGGGGCAGGTAAATCAATCATAATTGGGGCCTTAGGATTGATTTTAGGGCAAAGGGCCGATACTTCGGTTTTGAGAAATCCCGATGAAAAGTGTATCATCGAAGGCAGTTTCCATTGTGAACGGTCGCCTGAATTGGAAACTTTTTTCAATCAAAATGACCTTGATTTTGAAGTACCCTTGATACTCAGGCGGGAAATTGCTTCCGGCGGAAAAAGCCGGGCCTTCATCAACGATACGCCGGTGTCCCTGAATCTTTTGCGTGAACTGGGTTTGCAACTCATCGATATCCATTCGCAACATGCTAACCTTGAATTGGGGAAAAGGGCTTTTCAGTTGAAAGTAATCGATTGGTACGGAGCTCTTGAAACCAGCCTGGCAGGGTATCAGAAGGTTTTTTTTCGATTGAAAAAACTTGAGGAAGAATACAAAAATAGTACTGAAGCCGAAGCAAAGGAAAAAGCTGATTTTGATTACCATCTCTTTCAGTTTAACCAGCTCGAGGAGGCAAGGCTTCAACCTGGTGAACAGGAAAAATTGGAACAGGAACAGGAGATGCTTTCACACTCGGAAGAAATCAGGGAGGGATTGGCAACGGTAATCAAAATATTTGAAGGGGAAGAGTCGGCCCTATTGTCGCGTACAAAAGAAGTGTATTTCATTTTAGGTAAATTGAAATCCTATCTTGGTGAAGCATCGCTGTTGCATCAACGGACTGAAAGCTTGTTTTATGAATTGCAGGATGTAGCGGCTGAATGTACGTCCCTTGCCGACCAATGCGAATACAATCCTGAGCGGCTTACTGAAGTGAACGAGCGGCTTGACCTGATTTATACGTTAGAGAAAAAGCACCACGTGGCCTCTGTTGATGAACTTATTGAAATCCGCGATCAGCTTAACGCGAAAATTCAATCAGTGGCTTCGTTTGGTGAAAGGATTAGGGAACTTTCGGAACAAATCGGGAAGCAAAAGGAAGAAGCTTTGGCCTTGGCTGGAAAGTTAAGTCAAAAGCGTCGGTTAATATGCGGTGTTGCTTCCGAAGAAGTACTCGGCTATCTCGAAGGCTTAGGCATGCCAAATGCTTTGTTTGCGATAAAGCTTCAACAAAATAATGAGCTCATGGCCAATGGGATCGATGAGGCAATTTTTTTGTTCAGCGCGAATAAGGGTGGAAGGCCTGAGGAGATTGGCAAGGTAGCTTCAGGGGGTGAAATGTCTCGCCTGATGTTGGCTATCAAAACATTGGTAGCCAAATCGAAAGCCTTGCCCGCGATTATTTTCGACGAGATCGACACGGGAATCTCGGGTGAGATTGCTTTGAAAATGGGAGAGATGCTTCGCGTAATGGCCCAATACATGCAGGTGATCAACATCACCCATCTTCCTCAAATTGCAGCAAAAGGCACCCATCATTTCATGGTTTTCAAAACCGAAGACCAAAAAGGCACTACTACTGGCATGAAAAAACTCGACTCGAAAGAAAGGCTGCTCGAGATTGCCAAAATGCTGAGCGGGGATCGACCTTCTGATGCGGCTATCGAAAATGCACGGGTATTGATGAACTGAATCTGTCTTTCCTATTTAAGAATAGGGGGAAATTTCTCAACACTCAAATTATCAGCCCACACTGAATCCTTTCCAGTGTAAAAAAGAAATACCGATAATGCTGAATCGGGATAGGCCAATGGCAATTCAATTTCCAACGTCGTCTGGTGCCATTGCCCGTCGGGGAAATGCTCTAAGGGAGAAGTTTTGGTAAATGGATTGGCTCCGGTTGACGAAGTAGCCACGATATGGGCCAATTCGCCCGAAAATGTCTTTTGCCAAACCGAGATACGAAACCGATCGCCAGGCCCTGCCGTGAAAAAATGCTGCAAACTGTAAGGGTTATCTTGCATAAGCTTTACTGAATAGTTTCCTTCAAAAGCGGTTTCATTACATCTCCACTCTGCTCCAGCAAATAACAGTGTTTGATGCTCATCTTTAAATTTTGTTCCGTCTTCTGAAAGGAATTCCATCCCAACGCTGATGATGTCAATAGGTTGGAGAAATTTTCGGATGGCAGCTGTATCGTTAACCGACCGGACGATTACTTCACCTGAAAGAGGGTTTTCGTAAACATTTTCCAATGTGAGGTATTTCCCAAGATGGCTTTCTTCGACCACCTTGTAGATTCTTTCGCGGGCCAAAGCTACCTTGGATGAACGGTTATAGAGGTAAATATAAGGATGTTGTGCAAATGGTTCTGCGGTCATTTTTGGTCCATTACGCAACATGAGTCCATGAGAAGGAATCCAGAGGTATGGGATTTCTTCTTTTGAAAACAGGATCTTGCTGTATTCAGCTCTTTTTCTCGTGCCTGTGTAGGCCAGTCCAAAATGCTGGGCAGGGCCTAAAAATGCAGTACCGTTACTGCCTTCGGTAAGGACAATGTATTTTCCATTAAATTGATCCTGAATGATTTTTTCGGTTTGTGCCACTGGTGCTTTCAAACCTGGGAAAAAATGATAATTTACGCTTAGTCTGGTAAATACAAGAATTATGGCTGCTGTAATAATCAGCTGTAGTTGCAGACTATTTAGCTTCATCCGATTATTTAAAGCAAGGTTTTTATGCCAGAACAACAACTGGAGGGGCATCATGAGTGAGTATACCGGGATGAGGTAATGAAAGCTGTGCTGACGGGCAACTACCAGGACCGCGATAAGGGAAGTTAGTGTCATGCCTGAAAGCAAAGCTAATTGCTTGGATTTCTTTTTAACAACGATGAATATCCATGCAATAAACAATAAAGCAAGGTGAAGGGTAAACGGGAATTCTTGCAGGATAATTTCTTTTAAGTTGGCCCGGAATACCGTCCAGTCGATCAGTCCAGCCTCACCGGTACCATATTGACCTGTGTGAGTAAACAACAATACTATAAAATTGAAGAAGTTTTCCAGTTTGTGTAAAACCGGAAAAACCCAAAAAACAAACGAAAGTAGTGAGAAGAATAAGTAAAGTCCCCTTTTTTTCCATCCATGTATGAGGAAGAATGGCAACAACAAAACCGGTGCAGCCGATATTTTGGTGGCAACAATAAGACCCGATAAAAAGGCAACAAGCAATAGGGTGGATATGCTTAGTCCGTATCCTTCGCTAATGGGTTTTACCAAAATTGCAAGCATGGTGAGCACAAGAAAAAGCAACA
>CAZSIK010000154.1:0-2420 GCA_964606515.1 uncultured Prolixibacteraceae bacterium | reverse complement strand
GTGGTGACTACGGGCAAAAAGAATATTGATTTTAATGAAAGCAGTGGGGCTAACTGAACAAAGAAAGCCAGGACTTTATTATTTGAGTGTTTCCAGGTTTGGTACCCTAAAAAATAAAGAGAAATACAGGCAAGTAGCACCAATACAAAAGAGATTCCCAAAAGGTAGGTCTCGGGATGATTAAGAACATCGGAAATTATGGGTTCTCCAGATCTGAACAGGGACATCAGTCGGATGATGAACCCGCAAAGTAATTGCAACGGGGTTCCGGGATGGTCGGTATGGCCAATGTCGTTCGATCCGGTTGAGAAGGTAAGTCCATTGAACAGATAGGCATAAGTGGGATCGTACCAGCTTTGATAAAAGTAAGCTGATTCAATTCTGATCAGAATGGTGAGGAGGAACATAAATATTGGGACAAGGGTCCATTGGATGAAACTAGGAAACGGGGAGTTTTGTTTTACCATTTTCATGGCCTGATTCTTTATAATACTATTTGTAAATCAGTTCTTTGAAAAAAACGAACATCATCATTCCCGAAGCAATCAGCTTTAGCAATATTCCACCCATGAAGCCCATGAAGGTGCCAAAACCTGAACGTAAGGCGGCCTTGGTTTCTTTACCATCGATTAATTCTCCCGCTACAGCGCCAATAAATGGACAGATGATAATACCCAGCGGAGCGAAAAAGAACATGCCAAACAATAAACCAATTATACTGCCCCAGATGGCTTTTTTGCTGCCGCCATATTTTTTGGCACCCCAAACCGGGATAAAGGTATCGATCAGTGTAACACCTATTGCCACCAAAGCCCATAGCCATAAGGTGTTCTCCGAAAATTGGTATTTCTGGGTAAAATGAAGCATCAGTAAACCGGCAAAGCTGAGTGGGGGGCCGGGTAATACCGGGAGCACGCAGCCCGCTAACCCTATGATTAAGAAAATGATGCCAAGTATTATAAGCAGAATATCGGCCATTGGTACTTAAATTTTTTCCTAAAATACAAGATTTACTTCATTTATTTCTATTTTGTAGCCTCAATTGTTTTATCCAAATACGATGAGGAAATGCACAAAATAGCTGAGATCATGCAATGGATCGATGGCCGCCTGGGTGGTTCTTTCTGGTTTGTATTGTTGCTGTTGGGCACTGGCTTGTTTTTTACCTTGTACCTAAAATTTCCTCAGATCAGGTATTTCAAGTATGCTGTACAAATTCTAAAAGGTAAATTCGATAAAGCGGGCGATGTAGGTGATACTTCTCATTATCAGGCCTTGACCACTGCTTTGTCGGGAACCGTTGGAACAGGGAATATTGCAGGAGTGGCTTTGGCTATCCATCTGGGCGGACCGGCTGCCCTGTTCTGGATGCTGGTTACTGCTTTCCTTGGGATGACCACGAAATTTGTCGAAGTAACCCTGTCTCACAAATACCGCGAAATTGCTTCCGATGGTACGGTAGCCGGCGGACCGATGTATTACATGAAAAACAGGCTGAAAATGCCTTGGTTGGCTGCCATCTTTGCTGTTGCCACCATTTTTTCTTCTTTTGGAACAGGAAGCCTCCCTCAGGTCAACTCCATATCCAATTCCATCTTTGCTACCTTCGGCATAAACAAGGTATTGTCGGGAGCTGTACTGTCGGTTTTGCTGGCTTTGGTAATCCTGGGTGGGATTAAGCGGATCGCCAAAGTTACAGCGAGCTTGGTGCCCATCATGGCATTAATTTATTTTGTTGGGAGCGCCGCTGTGATCTTGTATAATTACCAGAATATCATTCCATCAGCCCTGGCAATTGTAAAAGATATTTTTTCAGGAACCGCAGCTGTGGGGGGCTTTTTGGGAGCGGGCTTCTCGTTCGCTTTCAACCGGGGGGTAAACCGGGGGCTTTTTTCAAACGAGGCAGGTCAGGGCTCAGCCCCGATTGCACATGCTGCTGCCCGCGCCCATGAGCCTGTTTCGGAAGGATTGGTTGCTTTGCTCGAACCCTTTATCGATACCATCATCATTTGCTTTCTTACTGGTTTAACCTTGTTGGCATCGGGCACCTGGAACGAAAAAATAGAAAACAAATTTCAGCTGGCCGATCTGGTGATTATTGAAGGGCACTATTCAGAACAAACCGATCTTCCTGAACTAAAAGCCTTTATCATGGGGCAAGGAGGCATTGACCGTTTTTCGGGTACCCTTATGGTGAATGAGGGTACTGTCGAAAACCCGGTTACCATTATCAATTCCCGATCTGTTGCCGAGGATGTGGTGGTTTTTAAAGGCCAAAAACTCTTTTCTGGCGAACTGCCCATCGTGAATGGTAAACCTAAAATGGGTGAAAACGTTTATTTTCAGGGTAAATCATTGTTGCACAGTGCACCGCTTACTGCCGAAGCATTTACCCGAAGCTGGTTCGGGCCCTGGGGCAG
>CAZSIK010000153.1:0-10300 GCA_964606515.1 uncultured Prolixibacteraceae bacterium | reverse complement strand
ATAATGGTTATTAACACCTGTTGATAACTTGCTATTGACTTTTATATTTCTTAATTGTTTCAATACCTTTAAAAAAGAATTCCGGTTGAAAAACAGGTGCATAAACAATTGATAACCAAAGACTGAAAAAATTGCATTGACTCATCTTTCGTGCTACCTTTGATTCATCAGGTGAGCCATAAAAGACTACCCGAATGTTGAAGGAAAAACCCGAACCGCTTAGTTGAGGTTTCAGAGTTAACCAGCCGGGAGTAATCCCGTTCAATAGGAGGGTCGAAGTTGGCAAAGCAAGATTCGTTCTTACAATGCTGTCGAAAGGATAAGGAAAAAATAATAAATTGAGCTTGGTGAAAGCCAATGAGCAAGTGTTACAGATCCATTCGAAAAAAATTAGCGGAAAGAACGGTTGCGAAAGCACTGGAACATCTTCAACTTTTTTCCGTTATGGTGACCTTATCCATTGAACCGATCAGAATAGTCAGTTGATGCCGTGTAAAAGGAACAGATCCGAGAAAAGGTGAAAACCGATTGAATATCAAGTTACTCTTCACGAAAAACTGAACTGCTGAAAAGTACTTCGTTCGGGAAACCGCATAATCGAGTACAGCCTTAACGTTGTACCATGCCAAAGCGGTGAATGAACAACAGGAGGGTGTTGCCGTAGAACGCAACAAATCGACTGTTTGGGCCAAGGATCTTTTTAAGAAAAGAAACCAAGACCGGTCGAATTAACCGTAACCTGATCACTTTGAATAACTAAACATCCAAAGCGAAAAATGGGAACTTACTCAACAAGGTAGGTTCCCATTTGTGTTTGGTACAATTTCAGAAAAAACAATCTCTATTTGCCGCCCTTTCGGTTCCCCCCGTTTGTATTGCCTCTCATCCCATTTTGATTTGTTCCTTTTCCTTGTTCAGGATTAATGGGTTCACCTGTATTGTCGCACAAAACGTCTCCATTTGCATCAACAGGATTGGCATTTCCTGTTCCTTGTTTTTGAGTACCAGCATTTCCTTTTCCATTATTGCCCATTTCACCTTTTCTATTCCCTTTGTTATTTGCCGTTGATAAAATTTCAGCATAAACCGTAGCCGACAATATGCCAGGCTCATAAGTAAGCCCATAACTCAACAAACTGGCAACAAAGGCCCTGAGGTGATTCTCCGACCCTTTTAAAAGGTTGGTATACACTTTAATGAGATCGGCATTTCGTGTTTCGGCAAGCAAAGCCTGTAAATCGGCTATATCGTACTCTTCGATATAAGCGCCCGTTTCAAGTGCTGCTTCCAAAGAAACACCGGCTGAAATCAATTGAGTATACAGATTTTGAATTTCACTGTTCGAAAAAACGCCGACTTCTGAATTTTCAGGCACGCTAAGCCCAAAATGCCCGATTAAGGCAAGTACTGCTTCCTGATGCCTTTGCTCACTGATCGAAATCCTGTAAAAAATACTATCCTTAAAGATTTCAAAAAAGTTGGCATAAACATCGTGTGCCATTTTTTCTTCCTCGAACATTTGCATCAAACCATTTATATCGGCTTGTGTTAGTTCATCAACTGTAGTTGTGAAAATCGGGCTGAAAGTTCCTTCCACTAATTGCGTGCTTTTTGCTTGATCGCCTAACAGCAAATCAGTTTCAATGGTCTCGCACGATGCAAAGAGTAAAGTAGCTAAAGCGACAACTGAAAAATAATGAATTGTTCTCATGACATAAAAATTTAAATGATTAATAATTAAGTATTGAATAATTTAGCGAAGACAATGGTTGGAATAACCTCGTCCATTGCCATTTCCCCTTCCCCTTTGGCCTTGAAAATGAACACTTTTATTTCCATTTCCGTTTCGGGCAAACCGGGCATTGTTACCGTTGGCATGAAGCAAATCGTAGGCTGATTGTTGCTCAGGAGTAAGTATTTTTTTTACTTCGGCACGGTGAACATCACGCTGATCGAGCATTTTTATCCGGATTTCTGCTTTGCTTCTCTCATCAACTACCGACCTGCGTTCCACACGTAATGCGGCCATTTTTTCCTGATGCCCGGCTTCCAGTTTGGTAATGGTTTCGGTTTGAGCAGGGCTTAATCCGCCAATACTCGTAGTGCATCCTTCGAAATGCGAATTTTTGTACTGTCGGTTCCCATCCCATGCAGAACTTGAGCTTACTACTGCAACTGCCAATAAGGTAGTCATTACTGCTGATTTCAATTTTAGTGTTTTCATCTTTCAATAATTTTGAATGTTTGCTTGTAGGACACAATGCGTAGATGAAAACTTGCGGTACTCAATCGTATTTTTTACGATTTTTTGTTAACCATTTGAATTTCAACAGGCTTTTTTGTAACAATGAAGCAGTTTCTTTTGCAGGTTTTGCTTCGCACGAAAAATCAGCGATTCAACAGAAGAAAGCGAGATATTCATTACTTCTGAAATTTCTTTATAGGAAAGGTCATCGATTTTATTTAACACAAAAGCAGTTCGCTGGTTCTCGGGCAGGGAATCGATAGCCGCTTCCATAATCTTTTTTCTTTGCTGCATTTGCAAGGCTTCGAAGGGTTGATCAAAATTATGCTCTTCATCAACAATTTCAGGAATCTTTTTTAAACCCAACGATTGAAGCAAGCGGTTTCGCTTATTGTCGCGAATGAAATTAAGCGACTTGTTAATGGCAATTCGATACAGCCAGGTGGATAGTTTCGAATCGGCCCTGAATTTTTCGATCGAATTGAATGCTTCGATAAAAACCTCCTGGGTGACATCATCGGCATTGGAGTGATCATGGACTATTGCAAGAACAGTCCTGAAAACCAAATTTTGAAATTGGTCGACCAGTTCCCTGAACGCCCTTTCCTCTCCAGCTTTAAGTCGATCGATGAATGTTGTGTCCATTATCCTAAAAAAAGATCAATTTACAGGTAAGACACAACAAACAAAAAAATCTTGTGCATCAAATGAAAAAATTTTTTGAAAATGCGCAAGTTTTTTGATTACAAGGTGTCAAAAGTGGAAAAATTAAAACGATATGAACTGCAATACAATTGAAAAAAAATTGATATTCTATCACCAGGGCAATCTTGGAGAAGAAGAAAGCAGACAAATTTCCCAACATCTGGAAAGGTGCAAGAGCTGTAACGAAAAACTTCATTACCTCGAACAAACCTTGGTTATGCTTGATTCATGGAAGAATGCCGAAGTTAAACCTTTCTTATTTTCCCGTATACAGGCAAGGGCAAACGCGGTAAAACAGAAACCGCAAATCACTTCAGACCGATGGGCCTTGACTGCACCATCTATGGCCGCAGTACTGGTACTTGGGATGATTCTTGGTACACTGCTGGGGAAATTTACCGTAACCAGGGAAGTAGATACAAAAAGTGAAGTTCAGGTTGCCTATCTTTTCAACGATACTGGAATAGAGAATCTTGAAACAAAACTTTTGAATGAGTAACTATTAATAATATTGTTATGAGGGTGATCAGTAAAAATATTCTGCTTTTGGTTGTAGTGCTTCTTTTAGGGACCAATATTGCCACAATTGCAACTTACCTTGCACACAAAAGTTCCGATGCTCGCGAAGGGAAAAGAAAAACGGAAATTCCTGATACTCAAATGGGGCATTTCTTTTCAGATACCCTAAACCTTGACGGAAACCAACAGAACCAATTCAGGGAATTCAGGCGAAAGTATAACCGGTCGGCCAATCAAAAATTATCTGAAATGAGAATTATTCGTAACGAAATGGCCCATTCGCTTAACTCGACAAAACCCGACAAAGCAAATTTTTATCACCTTTCCAATGAATTGGGCGAGAAGCACCGGGAACTTAAAGAATTAACCTTCGACTATTATCTCGAAATGCAAAGCGTTTTAAACGAAGATCAACAGGAAAAAATGGTGGGAATCTTTCAGGCTATGCTAACCGAAACCGGCGATGCCAAAACCCCGGTGCATGGAGGACCTGGACAACAAGGACAAGGCCGGGGAAGGGGACAAGGGTGGAAAAACAATCAGGACACCATATCTAAAGGAAATTAAACTAGTAATAATGCAAATTACAACAAACATGAAAACAATTAAATTTTTTCTTCTACTCTTCCTATTCATCTTGCCAACCACATGGTCACCGTTGCAGGCCTGTGATTTCAGCTTCAAAATAAGTTCTGAAGAAAAGCAGCTTTATCGTATTGGCGATGAAATTGTGGTGTTGGTTAGCGTTCAACTTACCCACCGAAATTGCCCTGAAAGCATCAACAACATCAAATTCGACTTTACCGGTTTAAAAGCCTTGGGGGCCACCCCATGGAAGGAATCGGGAGAAGGTAAGTTCGAAAGGAAATTTAAACTTCAGGTTAGCGATGATCCAAAAGGAAAACATATTTTGAATGCCACCCGGACCTGTGATAAGGATGGGGGGACCGGATCCATAAAATTCAATGTAAAATAAGGTTTTTAAAATCATTTTTTACCGAATAGAATAAACGGGGTGGAATACTATGGCTAGAATTTCCAAAATATTGGCATCAGCAGGGATCATACTAATCCTATTACTTCATTTTTTTACCAGCCTGAATGCACAAGAGACCAATTTTGTCGACAGTACAAAATCGGCAGACGAAACCATGGTCGAAGAATTCCTTCCCTTTGAAGATAACCTTCAGACCGATGATGAGTTTACAGAATTCCAACCCGATTCAGCTTCATCTTCTTGTCCATCAACTTGTACAGGCTGTAGTTCGAAAAAAGACAATACACGCTTATGGTGGATTCTTTCTGCATTGATTTTCACCCTAATTGCAGGCATATTGGTGCGATATAGATACACCAGAAACTTAAGAGGTTTTTTCCTTTTAAGTTCCATTGTTATCTTGGGTTTTTACCAAGGAGGGTGCCCATGCCCAATCATGAGTCTACAACAGGTTATCATGGCCGGTTTAGGCGAAACTCCCGATTGGACGGGTATGTTTTGGTTCCTGGGGTTATTACCGATTACTTATCTGTTTGGGAAAGTGTGGTGCGGGTGGATTTGCCACTTAGGTGCCTTACAGGAATTTATATTCTTGCCAGGAAAAGTTAAAATTCTTCAATCGGCAAAAGCACAAAAAGTCATGCGCATAATCCGTATGGTTTTATTGCTCGCCCTTATCGTTCAGTTGCTTGTTACAAGAACCAACCTGTTTAAAACCATCGACCCGTTTAAAGTGGCCTTTAATTTACATTCAGCCAACCTTACCGGTTGGATATTGCTTGGCATTGTATTGCTTGCATCTGTTTTTATTTACCGGCCTTTTTGCAAAACAGTTTGCCCCATTGGATTGATACTGGGATGGATCAGCAAAATACCAGGCGCCTCGGTACTGGCTCCACAGAACTCGTGTACCGGATGTACCGTTTGTGAAAGCAGTTGTAAGATAAAAGCCATTACCCACGATGAAAAAATAAGCCGGCTCGATAATCAGGAGTGTATTGCTTGTGGAGATTGTGTAGGCAATTGCCGCAAAGGTTCAATGTTGTTTGTACGTAATACAAAGGGATATGCATCGAAAGCAGTTTGCAAAAAGCACTAAAACATTTTTCTGTGCAGGTTTGTTGCTGGTTTCATTGCAAAGCCCTGCACAACCCGATTGTCGGTCGATTATTGGTGCTCACTTAAAACCTTTGGCCACCACACCGGTATCTTGGGCAGTCGAGGGCATGGGGGCAGGCGGAATTCTTACCGACCGAACCATTGCCCATTGGAACATTTACGGCGCACTGGATTTTACGAGCGGAAAACATCAGGCCTATTTTGAAGGATCGTACAAAGATTGGTACAATTCGGCAAAAAATCCCGACGGGGTGGAACCTCAAACCGGTTTGCCTGATTATAACCGTCCTGCCCAAAAACACTGGGGTCTCAGGGAATTATTCTATCGCTTTGGAACAAGGGAATCGTACGTAAAAGCAGGCATCCAAAGTTTAAAACTACCCGATTTCCTGTTGTTCGACGAAAGAATGATTGGCATTTCGGCAGTCCAAAAATGGGGACTAATTTCCGTTTCGGCCTATTCAGGAACAGTAAGCCAACAAATTGCCCGTTTTCAGGATGTTTGTGGTACAAGGCATGTGTATAACCTATTTCACCGTAGCCAATTTAATTTTGTTGGAAAGCAACCAGGGGAAACCAATTTTGCTTCATTATTTCTTACCTGGATTCCTGATCAGTTCGTAGAAGAAAATCAAAATCAGGTTGATTCTGCTGAAAATAAAGATGAATTTGAAGTGTTTGCAGAGGATGAATTCTCTTCAGAAAATTTTATCACTCCTGAAAATTCACAAATTCAGAAAAGAAATACGGTGAAACTGGAAAAAAGTGGGCTCTTTTTTTACGAAGAATTTGGTTCAGGATTTCATGAATACAAATACTACACAGGAATGTTTGCGGGCATCAGTTTTCCTGAAAATTTTACTTTTAAAGCAGAACTAATCGATCAATATATACTGAACGACCATGCCCTGGCCTGGTGGGCTTCTCTTGAAAAATTACTTTATTGGGGAAATGGACAGTCATCAGGAATAACCTTAGGATATTTGGGAAAATTCGATATCTCGCAAGGGGCGCATTTCTATCCTGCATTTTCTAATTTGTTTCTGGGGGAAGTAATGAAACTCGATGCCATCGACCTTCCTTTACTTTCAGGAACAGTAAAACATTATTGTAATGGAAAATGGAAACCAACTATTCAGTTCAACGGGGTTTATCAACCAGAAGGAAACCAATCGCGCGAATTGGATGTGCTATTGGGTTTTAAACCATTTCGAAATTCCAGGATAACCTTGATAGGAAGTTACCTCAACTCTGAACTTATGGAAAAGGATTATTGGATGACCAAATTGGAGTTTAGAATTGCATTTTAATTAAGAACGTCATGGATAATCGTCGCGAATTTATTGCAAAAATGGTGAAAGCCGGGGCTTTAGCAGGTTTTTTCCCTCTGATAAACAGTTGTGTCAAAGGTGGATTAAGCCCTTTTGTTACCTACCAGGTCGACCCCTTGCTTTGCAATGGCTGCGGCGATTGCGTACCGGTATGCACCAGCGAAGCCATTATTTTGCCCCTGCCTACCCAATACAGTATCAACACCGAAAAATGCACCGAATGTGGAAAATGCGTACCGGTTTGCGCTGATGGAGCGATAAAAGTTAACTACAGGCAGTACTTTATTGAAAAAAGCCTGTGTACCGATTGTGCCGATTGTGTACCCATTTGTCCACGTCAGGCTTTTCAAATAACCGTTTGTGATTACCGCATGGCAGAAGATAAATGCGTAGGTTGTGGTAAATGTATTGAAGTTTGCCCGGTGGAAGGGAACTGCTTTTCGTACGAAAAAGAAGAATACTCGGTCAGGAGTAAGTGCAGGAACAAAAACTGCCAGAACGAATGTATTGCAATTTGCCCTTTGGGGGCAATCTCAAAAGTGGGTGGGATTGCTGTTATCGACATGAGCAAATGTAATCGCTGCGGAAAGTGTGTTGCAGTATGCCCCTACGATGCAATCAATCCGGCAAAAGTGACCCTTGATGAAAAAAAATGCACCGACTGTGGCCGCTGTGTCGCTGTTTGTGAATTCGAAGCGATTGAAAAAATTAAACCAAAGGAGTATTCCGAACCCACAATCGACAGGACCTTATGCGACAGTTGCGGTGATTGCCTAACCGTGTGCAGCAGCAAAGCCATTCAGTATTCCCAGGAAGGCAACCATACTGGGCAACCAGAAATCAACATGAACCTTTGCAGCAGTTGTGGAGATTGCATTCAGGCCTGTAACCTCGAAAACGCCATTGAAAGAACCATGCACCTGGCCACAATTTCAGAAGACAACTGCACTATATGCGGTGAATGTGTGAGCTATTGCAAGACCAGAGCAATTTTTAGAGGTTAACTCTTATAATCACCCTCTTACTCCCCGCCAAACTCCATCAGGTAGGCTTTGATAAATCCATCAAGGTCACCATCCATCACGGCCTGCACGTTGCTGCTTTCGAAACCGGTACGCACATCTTTAACCAGTTTGTAGGGCTGCATGGTATAGGAACGGATTTGCGAGCCCCATTCTATTTTCCTCTTCCCTGCCTCGATTTTGGCTATTTCTTCCTGCCTCTTGCGCAGCTCGAGTTCATACAATTGCGATTTGAGCAAACGCATGGCATTTTCTTTATTTTGAAGTTGCGAACGGCTCTCTGAGTTTTCGATGATAATGCCCGTAGGCGCATGCCGTAACCTCACCGCAGTTTCAACTTTATTGACATTCTGTCCGCCGGCCCCGCTCGAACGCATGGTTTCCCAGCTGATATCGGCAGGGTTGATTTCCACTTCTATGGTGTCGTCGACCAATGGGGCTATATAAACCGAAGTGAACGAAGTTTGACGTTTATTTTGGGCATTGAAGGGTGAAAGCCGCACCAGACGATGCACCCCGTTTTCACTTTTCAGGTAACCGTAAGCATAGTCGCCTTCGATTTGGATGGTGCAGTTTTTTATCCCCGCCTCGTCGCCTTCCTGATAATCCATCACCTTAAAGGTATAGCCGTGTTGTTCGGCCCAACGGTTATACATTCTGAACAGCATCAGGGCCCAATCGTTGCTCTCGGTGCCACCAGCCCCGGCGTTGATGCGCAACACCGCGCCCAACTTGTCTTCTTCCTTTCTAAGCATGTTTCGTGCTTCAAGCCTTTCAACTAAGTTGAGGCAATGAAGGTACTGTTGTTCCACCTCATCGGCTTCGGCATCGCCCGACTGCTGGAATTCGAAGAACACCAACAAGTCTTCCACGTTTTTATCCACTTCATCGAAAGCGACTGTCCATCCCTTTAGGCCCCTGATGATTTTCATCTGGGCCTCGGCTGCCTTTGCATTTTCCCAAAACGAAGGTTCCTGGGTTTTTAGCTCTTCTTCCTGTAACTGCAACAATTTTCCATCGACGTCAAAGATACCCCCTCAGCGCATCCCGGCGCTCGACGAGGTCACGAACCTGGTCTTTCACTACCATCATTTTCTGTTTTACATTTTCGAGCTGCAAAAGTAATGAAATTGTTTATCTTTGGCCATCATTACCCAAAAACGAATAGTATGAAGACGATCTTGATTACCGGCGGTGCTGGTTTTATTGGTTCACACGTGGTAAGACGTTTCGTGAACCGTTATCCTAATTATTCGATTATCAATCTCGATGCATTGACCTACGCCGGCAACCTCGAAAACCTTTCCGATATTGCAGGAAAACCCAATTATCGTTTCATTAAAGGCGATATTGTGGATGCCTCCTTCATCAGGCAACTTTTTGAAGAGAACCAGTTCGACGGGGTAATCCATCTTGCAGCCGAAAGCCATGTCGACCGGTCGATTACCAACCCCATGGAATTCATCATGACCAACATAGTGGGAACGGTAAACCTGCTGAATGCCGCCAGGGAAAGTTGGAAAGATCAGCCCGAAGGAAAAAAATTCTATCATATCTCGACCGACGAAGTATATGGTTCGCTGGGAGAAGAAGGTCTGTTCGAAGAAACCACCCCTTACGACCCACAAAGCCCCTATTCGGCCTCGAAGGCCAGCAGCGACCACCTGGTGCGCGCCTATGGCAATACCTACAAACTGCCGGTTGTGGTTTCGAACTGCTCGAACAATTACGGGCCTAACCAATTCCCCGAGAAATTGATCCCACTGGTAATTAATAACATAAAGAACAAGAAGCCTCTTCCGGTATACGGGCAGGGTCTGAACGTGCGCGACTGGCTGTATGTCGAAGACCACGCTGCGGCTATCGACCTGATCTTCCACGAAGGAAAAACCGGCGAAACCTACAACATAGGGGGTAACAACGAATGGAAGAACATCGATATCGTAAAGAAGATATGTGAAGTAATGGACCTGCGCTTAGGAAACGTAGAAGGCACTTCATGCCAACTGATTACCTATGTGAAAGACCGTGCCGGCCACGATCTCCGCTACGCCATCGATGCCACCAAAATTAAGCGGGAACTGGGCTGGGAACCTGAACACCAGTTTGAACAGGGAATCGTAAAAACCGTGGATTGGTACCTTCAGAATGAAGCGTGGATGAATAACATCACTTCAGGAAGTTATCAGAAGTATTACGAGGAGATGTACGCGAACAGGTAATTTAAAAGACAGATGACTATTGGAAAAGAAAATAGCAAACCATCATAAAATCAATGGATAAGAAAAACATATTAGTTATAGCCTTATTGGCAATCCTGATTGCAATGGTAGGCCTTTATTTTTACCAAAGGAATGATTAC
>CAZSIK010000152.1:0-10375 GCA_964606515.1 uncultured Prolixibacteraceae bacterium | reverse complement strand
AAGGTGCTCAAATAAATCAGAGGAGGAGTCTTGTGAATTTTTTTCCAAACTCATCAAAATCTGGTCTTGAAAAGCAAAAATGATAGCAATGAAAGCGACAAGAACAAGAAATATTTTTCGGAATTTTAACTTCAACTTGATGACCAACCAAATACCCAGGCCAAAAATCAAGCTTAACCACGCGGCCCTGGTATAAGAAAACACGAGAGCTATAAAAAAAAGAAACAGTACACTACCTGCAAGATACTTTTTCCTTTTTGACATCCAATCGGAAAAAACCATTCCCAGAAGCGAAGGAATAAAAAAGGCAAGTGCAGCCCCATAAGAAGTATGATCGTTAAAAAAAGGACTCATTACGAAATTGGCAGCCCGCTGATCGTATAAACCATAACCGGAATGCCTGATCAATGTATAAAAGATAACCGGAATAAAAGCCAGGGTATACAACCAGATAAAGCGCTCCCAGTTTTTTGTGTCACGGAACAATACAGCAAGGATAAAATAAAAAACAACGATAAACCAGATGCGTGTCAGCAGCATTTTAACCGAAACCAAAGGTAAGGTACTGGTTACAGTGGTTAACACCATCCAGCCCAGGTACACGTAAATCATTATGGAAACCGGGTGCCCTGTGATGCCCCGATCAATTCGTTTTCCACTGAGCCAGGCAAAAACGAAAAGCAATAAAATGCCTACCAGGATTGGCTCGGTAGGCAAGTGCATATCGATTGGCAAACCTTCAGAAATTTGTCGCAACTCAACCGACAAGGGAGTAAATAATAGCACAAGCCAAACCAACTTGTCGTAACTGAACACTGCCGCCAGAAGAACTACGAATAATAATGGAAGAGCCGCCCCCAGGAAAGTATCCTTTTTTACTACCAGATAAGTGTTTAAAAATACAAACACAACCACAACAAGATAAAAAAGAACTGTTGCGGCCCATTTTTCGGAGGCAATCCTATTGAGCCAATTTCTCAGCACGGAAATAATCGATTGTTACAACCGTAAGCATACCTACTGCAAGTGCCGACATTACCGAAAGGAATACAATCAGCCAACGGATTGGGTACGATTTTTTATCTGCCGGGAAAGGTTCCTCGACTATGATGCAATAAGTGATTTTTTTTGTGGCATGGCTATATGAAAAATCACGAATTATAATTAAGGAATCTACAACACGCTCATGGCTCCTCAAACGTCGCTGAAGCCAGTCGAATTCTCCACCTTTATCTTTCAGGCTTTCAATCATTTCTTTTGCAGGTTTGGGATTGCCGTTGCGAGCCGAGGCTTCCATTAATCCGTAAGTCGAAGATTCAACCTGAAGCCGATAATCGAGCAAGCCATATTCATGAGTTAGCAAGGCTATACGGTTTTGCAAAGAATCGATGTATTTATATTTTAATTTTATATCACGATTGGCAATATTATAAACTTCAAAATATTTCTCACTGTGTAACCTTTGTATCTTTTGGTTGAAAAAAACGATAATGGAATCAACCATGTTTGAGGCCCTTTGAGGATCGATATCCAATACCTTGATTTCGATGGTTTCAAACTTTGTTTTCTTGAAACTCACATTTTTATCGTATTCGAAAAGAATGTAGGTTTTGTATAAAGGATCTTGGGGATTGACTTTATAAACTTCGGCCAGGTTGAAAGCATCGATTACCCTAAATTTAAGATCATTTCCACTGATAAATTCAAGTAATTGTTCACTTTCCGATTCTTCGCTGTATTCTGCAAGGTTAACAGGATAAATTTTCCCAATCGATTTGAATTTGGGTTTAATAAAAAACGAAGAAGAGAAAATTGCTGAAGCCACAATAGCAATCAAGACAATTACGAAAAGATGAATTTTCCATCGCCACAGTGAGCTGAAAATTCTTTGATTATCGAAAAAATGTTCCATCAATGTATGTTTATCGTTCGTCAAAATGCCTGAACGGATATTTTTAGGTTTTATTATCCCAGCCTGGATGTTAAGAAGCAATTATTAAAAAATAATTCTTTTTCCCTTTCTGTACTAAAATGTATTTTCCCCCGATCAGCATGGAAGCAGAGGAGCAGTATTCCTCGTTTGTAATTTTTTCTTTGTTAATACTCAAACCATTGGCTTTTATCGTTCTTTTCAATTCTCCTTTCGAAGGGAAAATATCGGTTGAAGCAGTAAGCAGGTCGGTAATTAACAATCCATCGTGAATAAGCTTAATCGGAACCTCAAATTGAGGTACACCCTCGAAAACTGCGAGAAAGGTAGCTTCATCGAGCTTTCTGAGTTGATCGGCTGTTCCGTTGCCAAATAAAATTTGTGAAGCTTCCACAGCAGTTTGATAAGCATCCTCACCATGAACCATGATGGTAACTAACTCGGCCAATTTTTTCTGTAAGGGCCTAAGATGTGGAGTCTCAATTTGCTCTTTAACAAGATGTTCTACTTCATCCTGTTCAAGCATGGTAAATATTTTAATGTATTTTTCAGCATCGGCATCGCTTGTATTCAGCCAAAACTGGTAAAACTGATAGGGAGAAGTTTTTTCAGGATCGAGCCATACATTACCGCTTTCTGTTTTGCCAAATTTTCCGCCGTCGGCTTTGGTAATCAAGGGACAGGTTAAGGCGAAAGCTTCACCCCCGGAAATACGCCTGATAAGCTCTGTTCCAGTAGTAATATTTCCCCACTGATCGGAACCACCCATCTGGAGTTTGCACTGCAGGTTTTGGTAAAGGTGCAGAAAATCGTAGCCCTGTACCAACTGATAGGTAAATTCGGTAAAAGACAAACCCTCGCGGTCTTCACCGGCAATCCGTTTTTTCACTGAATCTTTGGCCATCATGTAATTTACTGTAATGTGTTTCCCCACATCGCGGATGAAACCCAGAAACGAGAATTCCTTCATCCAATCGTAATTATTGACCATAAGGGCACAATTGGGCGCATCGGTTTCAAAATCGAGAAACCTTGAAAGTTGCTTTTTCAGACAGTCTTGATTATGCCGCAAGGTTTTTTCGTCGAGAAGGTTGCGCTCGTTCGACTTTCCCGAGGGATCGCCAATCATCCCGGTGGCACCCCCCACCAGGGCGATGGGCCTGTGGCCAGCCACCTGGAAATGTTTCAGCATCATAACCCCGACCAAATGACCAATATGCAGCGAATCGGCTGTAGGGTCGATTCCCAAATAGGCCGTGGTCATTTCTTTTTGTAATTGTTCACCGGTTCCCGGCATGATGTTGTGGATCATTCCACGCCAGGATAAATCTTCAATAAAATTCATTTTCATCGATTTATATCACGACAATAAAATTTTCTCCTTTTCAAAAAAGGAAGAAAAGCGCGCAAAAGTACGAAATTATCTCTTGATACAATAATGTGAAGAAGGTTGTTTGCCCCTGTATTGCCTTTTTAAGCTATGTGTATTCTTTATTCCTGCGAGATTTCGAAAAACTTTTTTGGCATGAACCTCAGGGGAATCCACGAAATAAACGCTCCGATGGCCACAACAGTAAACATCACCAGCAGGATGCTTTCTACACGGAGATCAACAGGATAATGGTCGACAGCAAAACCGCCAGGCATTTTCAACCAACCAAATCGTTCTTGTCCAAGGCATACCAAGATGCCTAAAATTACCCCAGCAACAGCCCCTACAACTGAAATCAGCCATCCTTCGAAGAAAAAAATCCGGCTGATTTGTTTCGAGGAAGTCCCGAAACTTAACAAAATATGGATGTCTTTTCTTTTATCAATGATTTGCATCGCCAGTGAACCCGCCAGGTTAAATGAAGCAATAATCAGGATAAAGGCAAAAATGAGGTAGATGAAAAAACGTTCGCTCCTGGCTACCCGATAATAGGATTCGTGTTGTTGATAGCGATTTTCAACCACGAAGCCATCACCTAAAATGGCTTTTATTTCTTCTTGGACTTGTTTAACCCGACTTTCATTTTTAACATTCAGCACTATGGCTGTAACCTGGTCTTCAAGGTCTAGGAGTTCACGAGCCCTATCAATTGAAACCAACGCATATTGATCGTCAACTTCTTGTTGACCAACAGCATAGATTCCAGAAAGGTAAAAATATTTTTGTCGGAAAGGATTATTCAACGGATTAATATTCTGCCCTTTTCTTGGAACAGAAATGAAAACCGGCCTCACAAAATTCACTGTTGCCCCAAGGTTATAGGCGACACCACTTCCCAGCACCGTATAAGGATATTCCTCGTCGTCGGTGATAATTTTCCCGTCGTACATCACCGAATCAACCCGGCAAACCTTGAAGTAATCCTCATCAACGCCTTTAACGCGAGCAATAAACTGTCGATCTTCGAACCTCAAGTGGGCTACTTCTTCCACTTCTTCGGCATAATTCGCCACTTCAGAATGATGGAATACCTGATCAAATAGGGAACTATCGGGAGAAAATGATTTCCCTTCAGCTGCTGTAATTTTAAGTGGCGGATCAAAAACACTGAAGAACGATTTGATTAACCCATCAAAACCATTAAAAACGGAAAGAACCACCAAAAGAGCCATGGTTCCCACGATCATCCCCAGCATAGCTACCCGGGAAATGATGTTGACCACCGTTTTAGATTTCTTTGAAATTAGGTAGCGGAAGGCAATATATCGGGTAATTTCCAATGCCTATTTATAAGCAGTAACAATTAACCCGGTGCCTGAACGGTGCTCACCATATAAGTCGAACAAGTTCAGCAAGGCAGCAATTGGAAAGGCTAACAGATAATAAAATGGCAGGATGATAAAAAACATCTTACTGAATCCCAGCATCTTAATTGGATATTTCATCGATAATTTCCACGAAATGCTACCAGGCTTGCCATATTGGTACCGTACGTGGATTTCGTTAAAACCGGCATTTTTTAATTTGTTCCTGATTTCTTCCATATTGTATCCATCCCTGACATGTTCTTCGATAAAACTCTTCGTTTTATCGGGCTCATGGTCATGCACATCGGAGCCTCCCTTGTCTGAAGGAGTAGAAATCAACAACATCCCATGTTCCTTCATTGAAGTATAAAAATTTTTAAATACCTGCACATCATTATCGATATGCTCCATAACATCGATCGAGATGATCAGGTCAAACTGTTCGGGTTCAACAAAATGGGTTAGGTCGGCTTTTTCGAAGATGACCCTGTCGCTTAGTTTACGTTGAAGAAAAAAACGGTTACAATCTTGTACCAGTTCTTCGTTTACATCGATTGCTTTCACAAGAATGTCGGGGTACAATTTCAACAAGCGATAAGTATATTGTCCAAAACCTGAACCGGCATCAAGGGCAACTGGATTAGCAGGAGCATTCCATCGTTTCAGTTCTTTACGTATATGCCATGAACGGAGTAAGAGCAAATCGAGCAGGAAGAAGAAAAATACTCTTGAGGTGGCTGATTGGCCGAATATCTTACCCACGCTGCGTTTTATCGGATCGTATTGCATAAATTAGGCTATTGATGTAAAATATGGTTTAAGTTGTCGATATAATCGAGGCTATCGTCGATGAAAAAATCAAGTTCCGGGATAATCCTGAGTTGTTTGCCCACCTTACGACCCAACAGGCCCCTGATTTGCGGGCCAAGCTGTTTGATGAGCTTAAGGACTTCTGCTGAACCTTCGGAAGGGAAGATGCTCAGATACACGCGGGCTACCGATAAGTCGCTGGAAATACGCACTATAGTAACCGATATCAATTTTCCCTTGAAATGCTCCTGAGTTTCTCGTTGGAACAATTCAGCCAATTCCTTCTGGAGCAGTCGCGATATTTTATTTTGCCTTATCGAATCCATGATATTCTTGTTAACAGGCAAAGTTAAAAATAAAACCGGTTTTTACGATAAGTGCCTGGAATTTCTCCGTAAGCCGCCAGACAAAATCATTTCAAACCAATTGATAAATAAATAAGTATCCATTGAATACCTACGAATTATACTGAGGTCCAATCGAGGATAATTTTTCCACAAGAACCTTCCTCCATGATGTCGAAAGCTTTTTGAAATTCGGAGGCAGAAAATCGATGGGTAATTACTGGGCTGATGTCCAAACCTCGGGTAAGCATCATCTCCATTTGGTACCAGGTTTCGTACATCTCCCGACCATAAATGCCTTTAATTGTTAAACCTTTAAATATCACCTTATTCCAGTCAATACTAGTATTGGGAGGAAGGATGCCCAGCAAAGAAACTTTGCCCCCGTTGTACATATGGTCGATAAGCTGATTAAAAGCAGTAGCCGACCCGGAGCATTCAAGGCCAATGTCAAAGCCGGCAAGCATTTCCATTTTTTTCATGGCCGAATTCAAGCTTTCGGAACGGGGATCGATAACCACATCGGCACCCAGTTTAAGAGCAAGTTCCCGTCGGTAGGGCGAAAGATCAGTGCCGATCACGTTCCTCGCGCCTGTGAATTTGCATATAGCGGCAGCCATCGAACCTATGGGACCCCCAATACCGGTTATCAATACGTCTTCACCCACCATCGGGAACGAAAGTGCGGTATGACAGGCATTCCCAAAGGGATCCATGATCGACACAATGTCGTCGGGGATGCGTTGGTCGATATGCAACACATTGCTCACAGGAACCGCGACATATTCGGCAAAGCCACCATTCCGTTGCACCCCAATCCCAACCGTATGATCGCAGATATGCTGCCTGCCCCTACGGCAATTTCTACAATGCCCGCATGCAATATGCCCTTCAACGGTAACTCGTTGTCCAATCGTATATTGGCTTACTTCAGAACCTACTTCAACGATGGTTCCTACATATTCATGCCCAATAATTAAAGGTGGAACTATTGTTTTTTGGGCCCAATTATCCCAACGGTAAATGTGTAAATCGGTACCACAAATAGCCGATTTGATGACCTTTATCAACACTTCGTTTGCACCCGCTTTGGGAATCGGAACATCTTCCATCCACAAACCTTTCTCTGGACGACTTTTTACTATAGCTTTCATGATATAAACATAAAACAAACCTGTGTCTAATTTAAAGAAGATTTTCTTTGCTTTCGTCAAAAAAATGAAGTGAGGGACTAAACATTTTTAAGCACATAAACGAATTGCCTTATCTTGCTAAAAATAATACCACCAGCCATGTTAGTGAAAGTTTATGGAAGCGCGGTTCATGGAATTGATGCCATTACCATCACAATCGAAGTTACAGTTTCACAGGGAATTAAATTTCATATTGTCGGTTTGCCCGACATCGCTGTCAGAGAAAGTCAGCAACGCATCGAATCGGCATTCCGCGAGATCGGCTTCAAATATCCAGGAAAAAAAATTATCATCAACATGGCCCCAGCCGATATTCGCAAAGAAGGTTCCTCGTATGACCTACCAATTGCAGTAGGCATTTTAAGCGCATCGGAACTCATCAAATCTGAGAGATTAGACAAATATGTGATGATGGGGGAACTTTCACTCGACGGTGGCTTACTCCCCATAAAAGGGGTACTCCCAATCGCGATAAAAGCCAGGCAGGAAGGCTTCGAAGGCTTCATCCTTCCGAAGCAAAACGCCAGGGAAGCAGCTGTAGTTGACCGGCTTAAAATTTATGGGGCCGAATCGTTGCGTGAAGTAATTGATTTTCTTACAGGGAAAAACGGCATTGAACCCACAGTGGTCGATACCCGGAAGGAGTTTTTTGCCCAGGTGATGCAATCGGAAATTGATTTCACCGATGTCAAAGGACAAGAAAACGTGAAAAGAGCCCTTGAAATTGCTGCAGCCGGAGGACACAATATAATCATGATAGGACCGCCAGGTTCCGGGAAAACCATGCTGGCAAAAAGGATTCCAACAATCCTTCCTCCATTTACGCTTCATGAATCGCTTGAGACCACCAAAATTCATTCAGTATCAGGCCAGTTGAACGGACAAACATCACTGATGACCCAGCGGCCTTTCCGATCGCCCCATCATACTATTTCGGATGTAGCCTTGGTCGGTGGAGGTACTTATCCTCAACCCGGAGAAATTTCGCTTGCCCACAACGGGGTACTTTTCCTTGATGAGCTCCCCGAATTTAAACGAGCTTTCAAGGGCCAAATTTTCGGTCGAATACCCGTCAAGTGTGATGTTGGTGGCCAGTATGAATCCTTGCCCATGCGGGTATTATAACCATCCTACCCGTGAATGTGTTTGTGCCCCAGGCATGGTTGGGAAATATTTAAACCGGATCTCAGGGCCTTTGCTCGATCGGATCGACATTCACCTTGAAGTAGTTCCTGTTCCGTTCGAAAAAATATCCGATGACCTTCCTGCTGAAGGAAGCGTGCAAATCCGCCAGCGGGTTATCGCGGCCAGGCAAATTCAGGCAAACCGTTTCAGAGATGAAGAAGGGGTATACTGTAATGCGCAAATGAGTTCAAAACACCTTAGGGTATATTCCCAAATCGACCAAACCGGTTCCCAAATCATGAAAAATGCAATGGAAAAACTAGGACTCTCTGCAAGGGCTTACGACCGGATCCTTAAAGTATCGAGAACCATAGCCGACCTCGATGGCATGGACAACATCGAAGCCCATCACCTTTCCGAGGCTATTCAATACCGGAGCCTTGACCGTGAAGGATGGGGCGAGAAATAAAACTTAAAAAATAGGAAGCAACAGATAATTTGTTGCTTCCCTATCATTTAACCGAATTGATTGACTAATTGATTATACCCGGTATTTTAGAAAGGGGAATAACCCTTAGCCTTTATTTAAAGTGTAAAACGTACCACTAATATAAGGCCATTATCGAATTCAACAAAAAATTTCGATGTATAATTGAAAAAAAATATTCTACCCTACCCATCAATCCTATTACAACCAATTGGAATAACAATCTATCATACGCCTTTCACTAATTTGTACCCTAAGGCAAAGCATAAATCATTGTAATATTGCACTTAAGGAAATGAAATTTTAAATCATTAAAAAATTATTGTATTTATGAACCATCTCATCAGCCTTATTGCGCTGTTTTTTCTAGCGTACAGCTGTGTTTCAAATTCCTTTAAAGAGGATCCATGGAAAAAAACCGATGAAATTCTTAAAAATATTTCAGAACCTGTTTTCCCCGATCAAAGTTTTTCAATATGCAATTTTGGTGCAGTTGGCGATGCAATCACCTTGAATACAAAGCCTATTAACCAAGCCATCGACGAGTGCAGCTCAAAAGGCGGAGGCACTGTGATCGTTCCTAACGGGGTGTTTTTTACCGGAGCCGTACACCTCAAATCCAATGTAAGGCTGCACCTTTCCGACAGCGCGGTGCTCCTTTTCTCGGTGAATCCCGACGACTACCAACCCCTTGTATATACCCGCTGGGAAGGAATCGATTGTTACAACTATTCGCCTCTGATTTATGCCATAGATGCTGAGAACATTGCTATTACAGGAAAAGGAACTCTTCAGGGAAACTCGACCCAAAACGATTGGTGGCCCTGGAAAGGGCAGGAACGACACGGATGGAAAACCGATATGCCCAGTCAGCTGGTTCCTGGTGCACGGCCCATGCTCGATACATTGAATAAATATAAAGTTCCTGTCGAAAAACGCATCATGGGCGACGGGTTTTACCTGAGACCGCAATTCATCAACCCAGTAAGATGCAAAAATGTGTTAATAAGCGAGGTAACCATCGAAAACGCCCCGTTTTGGGTAATTCACCCCCTATTTTGCGAAAATGTAATCGTAAGAAAAGTAACAATCAATAGTTTGGGACCTAACAACGACGGATGCGACCCTGAATCATGCAAAAAAGTATTGGTTGAAGATTGTTACTTCAATACCGGCGACGATTGCATTGCTATCAAATCAGGAAGAAACAATGATGGAATCATATCAGCTCTACCAACCGAAGATATGATTGTACGCAATTGCCAAATGAAAAACGGGCATGGAGGGGTTGTGATCGGCAGTGAAATATCGGGAGGTGCCCGTAATATTTTTGTTGAAAACTGCACCATGGATAGCCCTCAACTTGACAGGGCCATTCGTATTAAGTCCAATTCAAACAGGGGCGGTATCATTGAAAATCTTTTTGTCCGCAATGTTATTGTTGGAGAAGTGTCGGAATCGGTTTTGCACATCAACCTGCTGTACGACATTAAAAAAGAAGGCACAGATACCTTGTACCCAATGGTAAGGAACATTCATTTGGAAAAAGTAAGCAGCCAAAAATCAAAGTTTGGCCTGTCAGTGCAAGGTATTGAAGGCCAGGATTGCATTTCAGGTATCTTTCTTACCGATTGCTCATTTCTGGGTGTAGAAAAAAACAATAAAATAGAAAACTCAGGAAAAATCACTTTTAACAAGCTTCGATGATAATTTCACAAAGTTATCATCAATAATTTTAATTTTTTTA
>CAZSIK010000151.1:0-10400 GCA_964606515.1 uncultured Prolixibacteraceae bacterium | reverse complement strand
TTTTTATCCTTTTTTCTTGTTTTTCAACTATTTAATGTGCTGCGAAACTTGAGAACTTTATAAGCTGATTAAAGATCGGCTGTCCGCTAAAATTCTTACTTTTACCCATGGTTACAATTGTTGCTTCGTAACTTCAAAGGTAACCAACCGGGTTAGTCTGCAAAAAGATTGACCCGGTTAAATTTTTTTACCGGACAACAGTGACTTTCTTTTCTTTCGTTTTTCAATTCTTGTCCTTCCAATTCATTTTATTTCTATTTTTGGCCTTCATTTGGAAATACTAATTAGGAAAAGCCCGTTCACACAAGCAATGAAGCACTTTGCTGCAACGATGTTGATAATCTTTTTGTTGTCTGGTTTAAACCTATCGGGACAGCAAAAGGAAAGACGGATACTTGAAGAGTATATTGACCAACTTGAATATCCTATGCCAATTACTGAACCCTTGATCAACGAGCAGATTAGCGATGGGTATATCTGCCGGGACAATACAGGACAGTATTATTTAACGGGTGTTGTCAATGATGTTTTTCAAACTCACATTGGTATTAAGGTCTGGCAATCGTCGGATTTAAAGAACTGGAAACCCCTGGGCGACCTGGGAATGGTTTGGACCTTGCAAAGAGACGGTTTCGACAGGCAAAAAAAGGCGGTTCTACCTGGCACCTTGCCCAACGAAGTTATTATTTCTCCTAAGATTCATTTTTATAAAAATACTTTTTGGATTACGTATTCTTTTGGGCCTTTAGCCTCATCTCATTTGTTGAGAAGTGTTTCAGGAAGGTCGGTTGGCCCTTATCAGGAAGTTAGTACTGAAGCCCCTTATGCCAAAGGGCTTTATGCAACCCTTTTCGAAAGTGCCGACAGTGCTCTCTGGTTTGTATGGGGAAAAGCTGAAGCACAAAAGATTGATGAAAAAAGTGGTGAATTTATTCCCGGAACCCATTTCAGGTTAAATATCCCGATGGATTCTTTTTATGAGAAATTCAACCTGGCGTTAGTCGATGGGAAAACTTATTTCATTTTCCCCCAATTGAATGTACCTGGGATCGGGAAAAGCAATATGGCAAAATTGAATATTAGGGAGTTTCCAACAGCAAGAATGGATGCGTTTTATATGCTGGCCTCATCAATCAAGGGTACGTTTTCGCTTCCTAAACTTTTCCTCCCTCATGGGGGATGTGCTCAAATTTTCAACGATTTTGGCAATAAACCAAGGGCAATTATTTTTGCACCTGGCGATTTTTCTTCACCTTACAGGGGCCACCCTGCTTCGATCTTGCTTACACCGCATGAAACTTTATGGTTGAAGCCAAAACTTGCTTTTGGTTTATATCCCGACTCAACGACCAAAATACTGTATGTTTCGAAAGAAGGGAATAATTCAACCGGAAGCTCGTGGCAAAACGCTTTTACCTCCATACAAAAGGCCATCGACCTTGCGGGAGAAAATTCTCAGATTTGGATTTCCCAAGGTAGTTACGAGGCACCGGTTAAGATCAACCTTAAAAATGGATTGTATTTATTTGGTGGTTTCAGGGGCGATGAAACCAAACTTGAGCAACGCGATTTTAAAAAAAATCAAGTTGTAATCAATGGCCGACGCAGTGTTCCCCATGTGATTTTCATTTCTTCAGGGAACTACATCCGTCTTGATGGATTGACATTCAGGGGCGGAAATGCCTCGGGGTCCAGTTACAACAACCGATACGGGGGCGGTCTAAATCTCCTGGGCGGGGGCAAAACGGTGAGAATTGCGAATTGTACTTTTGAAGACAATTCGGCCGACCAGGATGGTGGAGCAATTTATGCTTCGTTAGGAGCTTCACCCCTTTTAATTAATTGTATCATACGAAATAACGTGGCAAAGAATAATGGTGGCGCGCTTGCCGTTTACGCCAACAGTTACCATGGCTATCATCCCCGATTATACAATTGTTTGATACAAAATAACATTGCCGGGATGAATGGAGGAGCCATTTATTTCGATACCGACCAGATGAATGCAGGCTTGTTGCAACTTACTAATTGTATTGTTACCAAGAATAAAACCAGCGGGCTTTATGGAAATATTGCCCTTGACCGGAACGCGAGCCTTGAAATGGATCACTGCACGGTATGCCTCAATAGCGGCTCTGGGAATGGAGCCGTTGTATGCAGGTTAGGTAGGGTTCCCTCGGTGAACCGCATTGTAAATTCAATTTTTTATCAGAACGATGGGGGGCATCTTTTTAATATCGAAAGTGACTTCGCCCTCGACAACCGGAAAGAAACCATCTGGTTTAAGATGGTGAATTGTATTTTTTCTTCCAATTCAACCAATAGCCTGGTTTATCGAAATGGCGACCAGAAACGGTGGAAAACACTTGTTGAAATCAACGAAAGTCCTATGGGATTGCAAAACCTGGAGGTTAATCCAGGATTCATTGACGAGTTTCAGGGAAATTTTCAATTATTGCCCAATTCTCCTGCCAGGAATAATGGTTCGAACATAGGAACATTCCTTTATAATTTTGAAGGGGAAAAGCGATTTGCACATGACAATAACAGCTTTATCAATATAGGAGCCTATTAAGTGCCTTTGCTGTTTTTATCTGATCCTTCGATAGGCTTCCTTTCTAAATACCAAAGCACTGCGTGCAGGTAAATACAACCTGAGTTGAAAAGATTGGTCCTCTCCTGGATTAGGAATTGTATAATACAGAATTCGCTCATCAACCCTGTTGTGCCCTCCATACAACCCTGAGTCGGTATTCAAAACCACCCTGAACTTGGATGATTCGTACGGAATGCCGTAATCGGTAAACGATTGGTTGGGATTAAAATTAAAAACAAACAAGAAATCGCCTCGTGTATAAGCCAAAACCTGATCGGGTTTGTTCTCCCAAATTTTCCATATTTCAGAAACCATCAACAGATTATTTTCTTTGATGAGTTGGATCATATCGCGATCGAAATCTTTTAACCAGTGGAATTTCAGTTCATAATCATCGCTGATGCTCCAAAGCCTGCGGGCGTGATGATACGACCATTCGTTCCCCTCCCTGGGGAAGTCGATCCATTCGGGATGGCCAAATTCGTTGCCCATGAAGTTCAGGTAGGCACCCCCGGCACAACTCGCGGTAAGCAGGCGGATCATCCGGTGTAGGGCCATTCCCCGTTCAACAGTTAGGTTGGGTTGGTCCTTTCTCATGCTGTAGTACATTTCCTTGTCGATCAGTCGGAAAATGATGGTTTTATCTCCCACCAGGGCCTGATCGTGGCTTTCGGCATAACTCACTACTTTTTCATCCATTCTGTGAGCTGTCATCTGGTAAAAGAGATCACCAACTTCCCAGTCTTCATCGTTTTTTTCCTTGATGGTTTTGATCCAATAATCGGGAACCCCCATCGACATTCGGTAGTCGAATCCCAAACCTCCGGAAGCAACCGGCACGGCAAGGCCAGGCATCCCGCTCATATCTTCGGCTATACTAAGGGCTACTGGATTAATTTCATGAATCAGCCGGTTGGCTAATTTGAAATAAACTACTGCCTCGGGATCGGTATTGGGTGAAAAATAATCGTTGTACGAGGTAAAAGCCTTGCCCAGTCCATGGTCGAAATAAAGCATACTGGTAACCCCATCGAAACGAAATCCATCGAAACGAAATTCGCTCAACCAATATTTCAGATTCGAAAGAAGGAAATGTAATACTTCGTTTTTCCCATAATTGAAGCAGAAGGAATCCCAGGCTGGGTGCTCTCCTTTGGGGCCTTCGTGAAAAAACTGGAAGCGGGAACCATCGTAGCGGCCGAGGCCTTCCACTTCATTTCGCACGGCATGCGAATGGATCAGGTCCATGATCACGGCCAACCCCATTTGATGCGCTTCGTCGATCACTTGTTTAAGCGACTCGGGAGAGCCAAACCTTGAAGAGGGGGCAAAGAAGCTTGAAATGTGATAACCAAAACTTCCATAGTAAGGGTGTTCGGGAATGGCCATCAACTGTACTACATTATACCCTGCTTCTTTAATTCTTGGTAACACATTCAATCTGAATTCGTCGAAGGTATGCACCCTGTATTCTTCTCCTGCCATTCCCACATGGGCCTCATAAATGAGCGGTGCTTCTTTAAGGCAGAAGGATTCGGTAAATTGCCAGGCATAGGGTTTGGGGGGATCCCAGACTTGAGCATTAAAAACATAGGTTTCAGGGTCTTGAACAACACGAGTGGCCCAGGCAGGGATTCTTTTACCATGCCCGCCCTCCCAGAAAATTTCAAGAGCATACAATTCGCCATGCCGAAGAATCCCTTCAGGGATGGTTAGTTCCCAGTTCCCATTATCTTTTGGGGTAAAACGGAAATTTTCGTTGACCCTCCAGTCGTTGAAGGGACCGATAAGGTACACCGACAAGGCATTGGGTGCCCATTCACGAACAATCCAACCATCGGTAATTTGATGCAACCCGTAATAGAGATGTCCGTTGGCAAAATCGGAAAGTGAATCCTCGCCTGTAAGTTCCTTCTCTTTTGCGTAGGCCCGATTGGCCCAATCGTTAAGCGTATGCTCATAAGGGCTTAACCAAGGATCACCTTGAATGAGGTATTTCGAATTCATGGTGTTAATTTTATCAGTCATTTATTTTTAACAGGCTAATTGTTAATTGTATATACAATTTTATCCGACACGAGCCCGAATCAGTTCTAAATCTTCGGGGGTATCTACCCCTATTGAGTGATATTGGGTCCTTGCCGTTTTTATGTGAAACCCATTTTCGAGCCATCGGAGTTGTTCAAGCTTTTCAGCTTTCTCCAGGCTGGAAGGTGAAAATGACACAAGCTGTTGAAGTGTTTCTTTTCTAAAGGCATAAATTCCCAGATGAAGAAAGTAATCGTGGTGTTCCAACCATTGGTCGGCAGGTACATCCCTTAAGAAAGGCAGAGCCTGACGGCTAAAATAAAGAGCAAAACCTTCCTTGTCGGTAATGGTTTTAACCTTATTGGGATCGAAAAGAACCTGCGGGTTGACAATTTGGGTGATCAAAGTGGCAATATGGGTCCTTTGGTCTTCGAAGC
Source organism: uncultured Prolixibacteraceae bacterium (assembly GCA_964606515.1). GTDB lineage: Bacteria > Bacteroidota > Bacteroidia > Bacteroidales > Prolixibacteraceae > CAZSIK01. The sequence continues at coordinate 5,339 of CAZSIK010000151.1, read as the reverse complement.
ACTTCTTAATCTCTAAGAGTTGCTCTGTTGCGATAAATGGCTCGTCGCCCTGAACATTAACTACCACATCGAATGTTTTTACCGATTCTAACAACGAAGCAGCCTCGGCACAACGATCGGTACCGCTGGGGTGGTTCTTGGAAGTCATGACAAATTCACCTCCAAAGGCCTCAATGGCTGAGGCGATGCGCTGATCGTCGGTGGCAATTACAACCTGATCGAATACTTCACAACAACGTTTATATACATGTTGAACCATGGGCTTGCCGTCAATTTGGGCAAGTGCTTTGCCCGGGAACCGAACCGAGGCATACCGGGCAGGAATGATGACTAGAAATTGAATCATAGGTCCTGTTTTTACAAATGTAACCATTCACCCGGAATAAGCCCGGAATAAATTTAAAACCATTCTGGCGAAAAACTGCTATTTGATTCCTTTCATCATCCTCTTCAACCAGGGCGACAGCAACATTAATACGATTGTTGCAATGGCAGTTTCGATGGCAATAAACCAGAATACCTGTACTTCCATGTTGAAGGCCTTTTCCAGTTTCATTGAAATGGCTTTCATTTGAGAGGCAACGAAGTTCCCTGCAGCCCATGAGCCCATCCAAAGTCCCATCATGGTGGATGTAAGCTTGGGAGGTGATAACTTGGTTACCATCGACAAACCAATAGGTGAAAGGCATAGTTCGCCAAAAGTATGGAGCAGAAAAATTAAAACCAGCCATAATGGGCTTACCAATTTTATTTCTGAACCCCCGGTTGATACCTCGAAAATAATTGCCATGATCACAAAACTAATGCTGAGCAACAACAATCCCCATCCAAACTTCATTGGAGTGTTGGGGTTTAGTTTTACACGGTCGAGTTTGGCCCATAAAATTGAAAACAATGGGGCAAAAAGTACGATAAAGATGGCGTTGATACTTTGGAACCAGCTGGCCGGGATTTCCCAATTTCCGATCATTCTTTGCGTGTTGTCGCGTGCAAAAATGCTAAAAGTAGTTCCTGCCTGCTCAAAACCACTCCAAAAGAAGATGTTGAAAACTGCGAGTACTACAATTACCCCAACCCGGCTCCATTCAGTAGAACCATTGGTTCCCTTGATAATGGTGACTAACAAATAAACGACACCAGCAATAGCAGCAATATAAATTAACCATGTTCGTAAGTCTGAAGGTATGGCTCCCCATCCGTTGATAAATCCAAAAATAATACTAACTATTGCTGCTACGTAAATCAGGATGCTGCCCCAGTCTTTTAACATGAGTCGTACACGCTCGGTTTGGCTGTATTTGGGGGGCATTCCAATTTGTCCAAGGGTGTGGCTCCTGATGAAAAACCATGCCGTACCGATAACCATTCCTATGCCGGCAGCCAAATAACCGTATTCCCATGATACATGTTCCCCTAATTTTCCTGCAACTAAAGGTGAAAGGAAGGCCCCTATGTTGATCCCCATATAGAATATAGTAAACCCTCCGTCCTGACGGGGATCGTTTTTTTTGTACAATTGACCCACCATGGTCGAGATATTGGGTTTAAAAAAGCCATTGCCAAAAATTAAAACCCCCAAGCCTGAATAGAAAAGCATTTTTCGTACTTCAAGGTCACCACCTTGGTTGGCTGCTGCTGAGGCAAGTAAAAACTGCCCTATGGCCATGGTTAAACCACCTATGTATATCGATTTTCTTTGTCCTAGAACTTTGTCGGCAAGCATCCCCCCAATCATCGGGGTGATATATACAAGAGCTGTAAAAATACCGTAAATGGTAAAGGCATCGAGTTCGGCCATTTCAAAGCCTCCATTTACGAGGGTTGCTGTTAAAAAGTAAACCAATAGTGCCCTCATCCCATAATAGCTGAACCGTTCCCAAAGCTCGGTGGCGAACAACGATGACAATCCTACCGGATGGCCAAAGAACGCCTTGTCTTTATCTCTTGTCATAATAAGTATGTATAATTGGTTAAATTCAAAAAGTCAAATTTATATTTTTGCATTTCCGAAAAATATGTTTTTTCTACATAAAACAGGTTATTCTTTATAAAAAAACAGGACCAATTGAGATGATTTTATCCAACCTGAATTTCTAATTCTGTTTTATTTTTTTGTATTTTTTGAACAAAAATTGAGATGAAAATCTTCCGTACCGCTCAAATACCTTCTATCGACAAGTACACCATTGAACATGAACCCATTTCCAACCTCGACCTGATGGAAAGGGCTTCAATGAAAGTGGTCGATTTTATTTTAAATCATGAAAACTATTGGGGTAAGTTGGCCGTTTTTTGTGGCCCGGGGAATAATGGAGGCGATGGGTTGGCCATTGCACGTTTGCTGGCACGCCATTCAAAAAGGTTCCAAATCGGGCTTTTTCTTGTTACCCTTGATAAAGCCTTAACTCCTTCAGCACAAACTAATCTCGACCGCTTGATCCATTTGGGAACTGTTTCAGTAAAAAAAATCAGCTGCCAGGATGACATTCCTTCTCTGAGCCCTGACACCTTGATCGTGGATGCCTTGTTTGGTGCAGGGCTTACCAGACCACTTGAGGGGCTTGCCGCTGAAGTGGTGCGTTCCGTTAACCAATCTGCTTGCAGGGTTTTGTCGGTCGATGTTCCTTCGGGACTTATGGGGGAGGCAAACCTACCCAATCATCGTGATTCGATCATTGAAGCGAACATTACCTTAACCTTTCAATTTCCCAAACTGGCATTTCTTCTTCCTGAAAATGAGCAATTCGTGGGGCAATGGTACGTGTTGCCAATTGGCTTGCATCCCGAGGCAATCAACGATATCCCAAGCAACTATTATTTTGTCGATGCTTACGACATCAAAGCCAAACTACAAGCTCGAAAACGCTTTAGCCATAAGGGCCATTTTGGACACGCCCTGCTTGTTGCGGGAAGTTACGGGAAAATGGGCGCTGCCGTTCTTGCTGCCAAAGCCTGCCTGCGCTCGGGAGCAGGGCTGCTTACCGTTCATTTGCCACATAAAACCTATCGCATCCTTCAAACTGCATTACCGGAATCGATGGCCGAAATCGACGATTCTGATCTTATGTTTACTTCGGTTGGTAGCCTGGATCCTTATTCAGCAATTGCAATTGGCCCCGCTCTTGGATTAAAGGTAAACAGTCAAAGAGGGTTTAAACAAATACTCGAGAAAGCAAAAGTTCCGCTTGTAATCGATGCCGACGGGATTAATATCCTGGCACAAAACCCCGAATGGTTAAAATTAGTGCCTCCCGGAACCATTCTCACTCCGCACCCTGGAGAGTTTGACCGGCTTGCAGGCTCGTCGGATAACGGATATGCCCGACTTAAAAAGGCAATTGAACTGGCTTCTACTTATCAATGTTACCTAGTTTTAAAAGGTGCTTTCACGGCCATAGTAACTCCCGAGGGCAAGGTTTTTTTTAATTCGACAGGCAACCCGGGCATGGCCACTGCAGGTAGTGGCGATGTGTTAACCGGTGTTGTTCTGGGGCTCCTTGCGCAACACTATGCACCTGAAGATGCAGCTGTTACCGCCGTGTATCTTCATGGTTTAGCCGGAGATATGGCTGCCTGTGTGCATGGCGAAAACGGGCTCATCGCTTCTGATATCATTGAAAACCTCGGAAAGGCCTTTTCAAAATTGCAATGTGTTGAAAGAAATAACTTGACTGATAAAGGTTTTTTCCCATCTTTGTATGATGCTGAAAATGGAGTGGAATAAATCTGTATAAAAGGAAATACTATGAAGTTTAAAATATTATTTATTTCTCTGGTCTTATTGGGTTTCTGTTCTGTTTCGTTTTCCCAGTCGAACGATCGAAAGAAAGGAAATAACGAAAGCGTTGTAGTAGCACACTTTCCCGAAGGGATTGTGTATGCCTTGCCCCGCACAGTTATCGTTATTAAGGTGAAAACAAAAAAGGAAACCTTCTATCCTGGCCCTTATGCGGCATATGCAAAGAAATACCTTGGATATCAATCGGCAGATACACAGAATTATACCCGATGGAGTATCATTGGTTTGGATATCGATACCCATGGCGAGCCCGACCCACAGGCCATGTTTAAAGGAATGGACAGTGTGGCCTCGAGGTTGAGCCTCCTTCCTGACGGACGGATTTTGGGCATTGAGGCTCCAATTATCCTGTGGGAAGACAAAATGGTAAAACGTAATTTTATCATTGATGAATTGATACCCAAAGTTCCCTTTACCGATCTTTCTTCAAGTGATGAGTACGACATTCTCGTCGACCAGGCTGCCGGCAGTGAAAAACTGGTTGGGAAATCGCTGGAGATGAAAGCCCAGGAAGCTGCCGATTACCTGATTCATCTCCGAAAAAAAAGGGCTTATACCATCCTGTCACCTACCGATCTTGTGCCTGAAGATGGATTGGGTTATCAGGTGTTCTTGCAGGAAGCCCATCGGCTCGAAAAAGAATATACCGAATTGTTCCTCGGGAAAACGTATTGCTCTGAGCACGAATTTATCTTTGAATATATTCCTTCCGATAAAGAGTCTAAAAACGATATTCTCTTTCGCTTTTCCGAGGAAAAAGGTGTGGTGCCTGTAAGCGATGTGTCGGGGCGCCCGATAGTGCTCGATTTGGTCAGAAGCAACGCCTTGCTGGCTAAAGTCCAGGAATTGAAGACCTCCTTAAATCCTAAAGCAGGGCAAAGTGGCATTTATTACCGGATCCCTGTAATGGGGGAATTGACCCTTTCGAATGGGCTACAACCTATGTTCCAGTCTAAATTTCCTGTAGCCCAGTTCGGGGTGGTGGCTCCACTGCCTGAAGAACTGCTCGATGGAAAGCATTCGGTCGAATTCGACCGGGTAACTGGGAATATCAAACAAATATCAAAGAAGTAACTTAGTTGAACAATCCTGATTCCTCATCTGATGAGTGCAGAAATAAAACTTTTGGAACCTGTCTTGCTCTGGGAACAGTTCTATAACCTGACTCAAATCCCCAGGCCTTCAAAACATGAAGACAAAGCAGTGGAGTATCTCCGGTCGTTTGGAAAAGCGCTTAACCTGGAAACCCATGTTGATTCAGTAGGAAACGTGATTATACGCAAACCCGCTACGCCAGGCTTTGAAAACAGAAAAGGGGCCATTCTTCAATCGCATATCGATATGGTGCCCCAAGCCAACGCTCATTCTGTATTTAATTTCGAAACCGACCCTATCGATGCCTGGGTGGAAAAAAATTGGGTGAAGGCAAAGAATACTACTTTGGGTGCAGATAATGGCATTGGGGTCGCTGCTACTTTAGCCATCCTTAAATCGAACGATGTTGCTCACGGCCCCCTGGAAGCTTTGTTTACAATTGATG
>CAZSIK010000150.1:6573-10433 GCA_964606515.1 uncultured Prolixibacteraceae bacterium | reverse complement strand
TTGTAGCGCTTTAAACTGAAGAGGCACTTCAACAAGCGAGAAATCAGGATACGGATAAAACATGCTGATGGGCCGCTCGTAGCTGTCGAGAAAATCGGTGATAACTGCTTCCAGAGTATCGGTTGTACCTTTGAGATATTGATCGAAATAGTCGTGCCCTTCGATCAGAGCCAACGATACATTCAAACCATCGATACTAATGGTGCGTATTTCGTACTTACCAATGGCCAGCGACACCTGAGGTAAGGGGTCACGAATGGTAAAGGTAAACTTTCCGGGCTCGTTGCTTTCGCGTTTCCCTTGTGAAAGCGCCTGCAAATCCTCTCGGGTATTCACCTCTAAAGAATAACGGGTAAAAGTTTGTCGGAATACGGCCGGGCGCAGGGGATCGTATTTCACCCCGGCAACCGGGTACCAGATCACTTCGGGAGTCAACAAGAGAAAATTGTCGCGTTGAAAAGCATATTGTTGATCGATGCGCATGGTAATGTTGGTCGAAAAACCATTGTATTTCTCATCGGTGGCATCAAGATAAGCCACCGAGGGATCAATTTCTCCTGAATAAACCATTGTAAGATCTTTGCTTACCCCGGGTTGTATGGGCTCCTTCAATTTCACCTTAATGAGGTGCAACTCCCTGTCGAATCCCAATGGACTTCCTTCAATGGCTACATTTTCAAGAATCAATCCTGGATTAAGGGTGAAAATCAGCTCATTCAACGGTGAACTTGTTTCATTTTTAATTTTCATTTTAGAATGAAGAAGCAGCTTCGGGGTATGATCGACCTGAATATGGTGGTCGGTAACCGTAACCACCGGTTGATCAAAATATTGCGCGCTTATTGTCTTCATTTTTACCCTGTCGGATTTCATTTGGGCAAGAGGGTTTGCATAGCGAATGCCCATCATGGCACTGCCTGCAAAAAGGAGAACCATCACAACCGTTCCCACCATTGGGGCCATTCGCGATTGTTCAAGCCTTTTCAACATTAAAATGGTAGCCACAATCAAGCCAAGTCCAGCGAGCAAATACACCATCCTGTGACAGAATAAGCCGGCAAAATCTGAAAAACCAACGATATCGCTAAACACCATAGGACGTTTAAAGGCAAGGTAATCGAAAAGAAACCAGGCTTTATCGGCAAGAAAAAAGAGGATGGCAGCAATATAGGCCAACAAGATGAGAAAAGTGATGGCCTGGTTTTTTAAAAACCCCATCAGGAAGAACGACAAGCCCAGCACGAAAACCAGGCTAGGGATGCTGAGCAAAAAGAAATAATATAGGTAAGGTAGCCAATCGAGCTTAAGGTCGCCAGATGAAAGGGTAAAAACAAGCATTAATCCCATCAGTACCAGGTTAAGATAAGTAAAAAGAGATACGATGCCCCAACTTTTCCCCAACACGTAATCGCCATTCGACATGGGCCTGATAAATAAGACCTCAGCTGTATCGAGCTTCTTGTCGCGTTTCATAAAATCGGAAGCCAGGAAAATGGCAATAATCGACTGGACAATATTGTACATAGCCAGGCTATTATAGATCAAAGCCGAAGGCAGTGCTTTCAGGTTCCAGGAGAATGGGCTCCTTTCAAAGATTGAAACCCCATGGAAGAAGCCAAGGATGATTAAAGTCAACAAGGCAAAAATTCTGAAAAACCAGCTCCTGAAGAGGATTTTTCTTTCGTATCGGGCTACTGCAAGTATGTTTCTAAGTGTGAACATGGTTTTGGTTTAGAGTGCTTGTGTTTCAAGATAATCTTCCATATAATATACATAAGCATGCTCGAGGTTGGGTTCAACCTGTCGGGATGGATAATTTCCGGTATGGGGTGCAACCACTTCGATTTCCCAACCAGTGGGCGAAGGGATTGATGAGATTACTTTATAGTGGGTATTGATTTCGTCGAATTCGGCATGGCTAGCTGCGATGCGCCACACATGGCCTTTGGCTTCATCAAGTAGGCCCTCGGGTGCACCTTGGTACACGACTGCGCCTTCGCGCAGCAGGGCCATGTTATGACAAGTACTCGAGATGTCGCCAACGATATGAGTGGAAAGGATGATGGCCACCTCGCGGTTGCTAATCTTGGTCAGCAGGTTCCTGAAACGGATCCGTTCGTCAGGATCGAGCCCGGTGGTAGGCTCATCTACAATTATCAATTGGGGTTTACCAATTAAAGCCTGGGCAATTCCCAGTCTTCGTTTCATCCCGCCCGAGAGTTTGTTGGCATAACGGTCGCGTGCTTCATACAATCCTACTTCCTCAAGCATTTCCTCGATGGCCGAAGCCCTGGCTGCTCTTTTCTTCATCCCGGCCAGTCTGGCCGAATAATCGAGAAACTCCCAAGCTCTGAGTTGGGGGAAGAAACGGAAGTCTTGAGGAAGATAGCCGGTAAGGGCCCTGATTTCTTTCCTGCATTTCTGAAGATCCATGCCGTTCACAGTTACCTGACCCGAAGAGGGCTTCATCAACATCACCAGGATGCGCATCAGGGTAGACTTTCCAGCCCCGTTAGGCCCCAAAAGCCCAAACATCCCGTTGCCAATTTCGAGGGTAACCCCTTTGAGGGCTTTATGTCCGTTAGGATAGATTTTAGTGAGATCGTTGATTTGGATTTCCACTTGTGTTGTTTTTCAGAATGGTTGATTGACAATATTGGAAAACGATGGTTTAAACCAAGCGATAAATATAGCAATAAAAAGAGGTTGCCCTAGTGGGACAACCTCTGTATAATTTATTTTTCGGTTAGTAATTATTTGGCGAAGCTCACCGCCCGGGTTTCGCGGATAACGGTGACTTTCACCTGCCCTGGATAAGTCATTTCGTCCTGGATTTTCTTGGCGATATCGTATGACAGTTGTTCCGATTCGGCATCCGAAATCTTATCGCTCCCGACGATCACACGCAATTCACGTCCGGCTTGAATAGCATAGGTTTTAGTAACCCCATGGTACGACAAGGCCAGGTTTTCCAACTCATTCAGTCGTTTGATATACGATTGTACTGCCTCGCGCCGGGCTCCCGGACGAGCTCCCGAGATGGCATCGCACACCTGAACAATCGGGGCCAGAAGGCTTTGCATTTCCACTTCGTCGTGGTGTGAGCCAATGGCATTGCAAATGTCTGGCTTTTCCTTGTACTTTTCGGCCAACTTCATACCCAGCACCGCGTGCGGCAATTCGGGCTCCTCATCAGGCACTTTGCCAATATCGTGCAGCAAGCCTGCACGTTTGGCTTTTTTGGCATTCAAACCTAACTCAGAGGCCATGATGGCGCAAAGGTTAGCCGTTTCACGAGAGTGTTGGAGCAAGTTTTGACCGTAGGAAGAACGGTATTTCATTTTCCCTACAAGGCGCACCAATTCAGGGTGCAATCCATGAATTCCGAGGTCGATACAAGTTCTTTTCCCTGTTTCGATAATTTCTTCCTCAATCTGTTTGCTCACCTTATTAACTACCTCCTCGATCCGTGCAGGGTGAATACGGCCATCCGTAACCAGCTGGTGCAAGGCCAGGCGGGCAATTTCACGGCGCACGGGATCGAAAGCCGAAAGCACGATGGCTTCAGGAGTATCATCCACAATTATTTCAACTCCCGTTGCTGCTTCCAGGGCCCTGATATTTCGTCCTTCGCGGCCAATGATCCGGCCTTTAATTTCGTCGTTTTCGATATTGAAAATGGTAACAGCGTTTTCAATAGCTGTTTCGGAAGCAACCCGTTGTATGGTTTTCACCACAATTTTCTTGGCTTCCTTGTTGGCGTTCAGTTTGGCCTCGTCCATGATTTCTTGAATGTAGGACATAGCTTCCGATTTAGCTTCATTTTTCATCGACTCAACCAACTGTGCTTTAGCTTCTTC
>CAZSIK010000150.1:0-6563 GCA_964606515.1 uncultured Prolixibacteraceae bacterium | reverse complement strand
AAGCCCGAGATAATCTCCAGCTTTTCGACTTGTTGTCGGTGCATTTTTTCAAGCTCCTCGCCTTTCTGCTCGATCATTTCGAGTTGATGGTTAAGGCTTTCTCGAAGGGTTTCCACCTCTTTCTTATCGGTTTCATAATCCTTCACCATTCGTTGAACCTCGGTCTTTTTTTGCAGGAGCTCGGTTTCCCTTTGCTTCTGCTTGGCTTCGACTGCAGCAACTTTATTGTTCCTCTCGTTGATGAATTTTTCATGCTCCGATTTTAATTGAAGGAATTTTTCCTTGGCCTGTAAAATCTTCTCTTTCTTAATTACTTCAGATTCAGTTTCTGCTTCGCGAATAATTTTGTCTTTCTTGCGGAACAAAGCCTTGTCCCAAAGCACATACGATATTGGAAATCCTGCCACGAAGGCAATTCCGATAATTATATATGTCCAGATTGTCATTGATATAAATTATTAATTATTAAAAAAATACCGCAGTCTGATCGGGATAACAGGGCATAAACCCCTTAAACCGGTTCAAAATGCGGGCAACTATATGGTTTAAATGTTCGCTTGTTCCTCTGGGCTTTAGGTCAAGTAGGCCGAAAGCTCATCGTTCAGTTCCCTGATCTGCTCCATAACCGGGCTTTGCTCCGATTGTGCTGCTAAGTCAAGGTTTTGTATCACGAATTGTATCGCGGTCATTGCTAAAAGATCCTGTTGGTCTTTAACTTTAAACCGCTGTTGATATTGTAAGATTCGCTCGTTTAAAAGTTTCACGGCCTTTCGTATTTTTTCTTCATCACTCCGCCTGATCCTCATTGGGTACCTGCGGTCGGCTATGGTAACATTAATCGAGAGCGTTTCGTCCATTATCTAAAAGTATTATCTATTTAAAAGTGCAAGGCATTTATCAATTTCCCGCACAATTGTATTGATCTTCTGCCTAGCCGCATGATTTCCCGACACTTCTCCGGTGAGGGCTTGGGCTACCTTTAAATTTTCATACTTTCTTGCCATCGATTCCTGGGCGATACGCATTGTATCGAGCTGAACCTTAAGCATTTTGTTTTCATCTTTTAGGCTATTCAATTCCAATTCCTTACTCTCGAGACGTTCTAATAAACGCCTGACATTCAGAATTAGTTCATTGAGCCGTTTTTGATCACTTTCTGTCATCATCAGATGATTTCTGTACAAAAATAACATTTTTAGGATATCGTAATCAAGGTTGATGAAATTGAGGGTTGGAATTATTGCCTGAATTGCTATTTTCGCACACCATATAATTGCAGGTTAACGATGAAAGTAACCTTTCTTTTTTTGTTCTTACTAATTTTTATGAGGTCCGCGAGGGCTGATCATCCCCCGTTTCACTCCCCGATCGATATCCCGATGCAGATCACCGGTAGTTTTGGGGAGCTGAGGAGCAACCATTTTCATGCCGGAATCGACATCCGAACCAATGGGCAGATCGGATTACCAATTTACAGCGGAGAAAAAGGATCTGTCTCACGCATCTCGGTGAGCCCCTCTGGTTATGGCCTTGCCCTGTACATCGAACATCCCAACGGATACACCACGGTTTATGGACACCTCGACCGTTTCGCGCCAAAAATTGCAACATGGGTAAGAGAAAAACAATATGAACGGAAAAAATTTGCCCTTAACCTCGAACCCGAGAAAGGAGCCATCGCGGTTGAACGGGGAGAATTGATCGGGTGGTCGGGCAATTCGGGAAGCTCGGGTGGCCCCCATCTGCATTATGAAATAAGAAATTCAAAGTCGGAACGCCCCATAAACCCATTTCTGCTGGGTTTCAAGGTTCCCGACACAAAAAGCCCGGTAATCAACTCCTTGCATTTCTTTCCTTTATCAAACAACAGTCATGTTTCGGGCTTGATAAGAAAAACCCGATATAATACAGTCCTTTATAATGGAATTTATCACCCTGAAAAAACAACTGTTTTCAATGCCTATGGAGAAATCGGGCTTGGTGTAGAGGTGATCGATTATATTGACGGAACCTGGAGCAAGTGCGGAATTTATCATTTTGAAATGAAGGTCGATTCAAAAACAGTGTTCAGTTTTTCCCTCGATTCGCTAAATTACAATCTTTCGTCCCACTTCTTAAGCCATATCGATTATGCACATAAAACAAAAGGCGGAGCTACAATTCACCGGGCTTTCAAGCAACCCGGCAACCGTCTCGAAATTTATGGTCTCAACCTCAACCATGGAATCATTACAATTGAAACCGGGAAAACTTATCCAGTAGAAATCAAGATAAGCGATTTTGCAGGGAATGCAAGTGTCCTGAAATTTTCCATTAAAGGGGTTAATCCAACTCCGCATCCCCCCAAGAACGCGCTTAGGAACTTTCGGTTTAACAGCAGCAATTCCTATCGGGACGAACAACTGGCTCTTACCCTGCCCGAAGGCGCGTTGTTCGACGATCTTGATTTTCATTACCAAAATACCGACTCAGTTCCGTCATGGGCTTTTTCCCCCATTCACCAGGTACATACCGATGATGTGCCCCTGGGAAAGCCTGTGAACCTGGCAATTAAAACCATGAACCTTCCCGATAGCCTGGAAACCAAAGCCCTGATTGTAAAAATCGATCCTTCGGGGAGAAAGAACAATATGGGGGGGAATTTCAAAAACGGATGGGTAGAAACAACGGTTCGTTCGTTTGGCAATTATTGCATCACCATCGATCGAACCCCGCCAGTAATTACCCCACTGAGTATTAAAGGGAAAAATACCCTGACCGAACCCAACCGAATCAGGTTCCGTATTACCGACAACCTCTCGGGCATTGATACTTATACCGGTACCATCGACGATGAATGGGTTTTGTTTGAATACGACCAGAAAAGCAACACTCTGACCTACAATTTCGATGATAAACTGATCAAAGGGAAAAGACATGATTTGAAATTACTGCTTGTCGACTCAAAAAATAATGCTTCGGAATACAAGGCTACTTTCTGGAAATAATTATTCTGTAGTTTTCCAAAAATTTTGCTCATCGTATTGCTAACATTCAGGGTTTTACCGTTACTTTGTCATGCTAAAAGCATCGATGAAAAACACCTTGTGAAACAAGCATGATTCAACAACCACAAACACGGATGAAAATTCATCATGCGAGTTCCATCCGGCTTCAGGGAACTAATCATTTCAGGATGAAAATACTACTATTTTGGGCCTGTCTTTTTGTTGCACCAATTGCATTTTCCCAAACCAACGACAGCATTGGTTTTAAGACAACCATCAACAAGCCGATGCTGGCCACTGCTATCGCCACCGAATCGGCAGTGTACCTTGGCGGGATTTCGTATCTAAGTTTTATATGGTATAAAGATCACGAAAGAGTTCCATTTCACTATTACAACGATACACGAGGTTACCTGCAAATGGATAAGATGGGGCATGCATTTGCCTCTTATTCCGAAAGTTATATTTGCTACCACTGGCTTAGAAGAGCAGGGGTAAGTAAAAATAAAGCCCTGTTGTTTGGGGGCACAATGGGTATATTGCTCCAGGCTCCCATTGAAATCTTTGACGGCATGTACGACGGCTGGGGATTTTCGTGGGGCGATATCGCTGCAAACACGGCCGGTTCAGCACTTCTTATTGGCCAGGAACTTTTATTCGACGAACAGGTGATCAGGCATAAAATGAGCTTTTCCAAATCGGAATACTTCGATCAGGCAAACGGATATCTGGGCAATACGGTTTTCGAAAGCTTCTTTTACGATTATAACAGTCACACCCACTGGCTTTCGGCCAATGCCAACCACTTCTTGTTGAAAGACAAGCTTCCCTCTTGGATAAATATTGCGCTTGGGTACGGCGCCAACGGGATGTTTGGCGAATTTGAAAACCGCAAATATTTCCAGGGGGTGAGGCTCCCCGATGCAGACCGCACCCGTCAATTCCTCCTTTCTCTCGATGTTGACTGGGAGAAAATCCCCACCCATTCTAAATTTCTACAAGCACTTTTCAAAGGACTAAACTTTATAAAGATCCCCTTCCCTACTTTGGAAATCAATTCAAAAGGAAAGTTTAAAGGATATTGGTTTTACTTCTGATTTTTCCCTGGTTCAATTGATCATTACTTTTTGGCAACATTCTCCGTTATCGGTAAAAATTTTAACCAGGTATAACCCTTTTGAGAGGAAGGATACATTGATTGTCCCTCGTTCAAGCTTGTCGCCCCTCTTGTTCATCAACGTACGGCCTGTCTGATCTTTCAACTCAATTTTCATGATGTTGACACCGTCTAACGGTTCAATTGAAATTTCACCATTTGAAGGATTTGGATAGATCCTCATCATTTCCTTTCCTGAATTTCCTTTACTATAAATTTCTTTTAAAGTTCCAGGGCTGCAATTGACCTTTACAACTTCCGTATCGCTTTTATGTATACCATCGCTTACCTGTACCGGGACTTCTATTATTCCTTTGAAACCAGGATCAAAGATAATAGTATCTCCTTTCAGGATGTAGTTTTCCCCTTCATATATAATTACCTTGAAATCATCAGGATAAACATTGTCGGGATCTTCGATATCGAGCATTTCTGCAGTAATCAGCAACGGTTTGCCTGAAGTGGACTCCAATTGAATATCTTCGGCAATACGGGGAGCAATATTCATATATACAATTGCCTTATAGGCATTTACCCTGCCAGCTCCCAACTTGCCTCTGAATCCGGGATTAAGGTAATCGATTGTATCGGCTGATTCAGTGAGGATATCCTTAACATCAACCGGAGAAAGGGTTTTATTCTTCGAAAGAATCAAGCCGGCAACACCCGAGATAAAAGGAGCCGACATAGAGGTGCCGCTCAATACATTATAAATCACCTCCTTATTTTTTGCCACTCTGAGGTTCACTGTTACAGCCATATTTTTCATCTCTTCGAGTAAGCTCAAACCATCGTCCTCCCCGATCATCACAACCGGAATGGGAACTTCCAATGCAGAGTTTAAAGTAATAGAAGACAATCCAGAAGAATTATTGATCAATAAAATGGCTATTGCACCATGCTCCTGGGCTCGTAACGTTTTTTCCAAAAACTTGATTTCACCTCGTCTGATCAGTGCAATTTTTCCAACAAGATTCCAATTATATTCGGGGTTTTCAAGGTCCGATTCCCGGGCAAGGCCGATGTATTGCAATGGCGCACTCAAACCTGCTGAATCGGTATAACCGGTATAGTTCGCTGCTACTGATGGCATCTCCTTCCCATTTTTGAATACCTGACTAGCTTCTAATGTATCTTTTGGGATACAACTTATTATGTTTTCTCCCGGTGCAGAAATATCGACATTAACACCGAAATTCGATGAAGAATTTTTTCGGTCGCCAGAATTTGTATTGGCAACCGAAATTACATTATCATAATCTGATGGATAGTGCTCGGCATCAGTATTTTCATTTCCAGCAGAAGCAACAAGTACCACACCGTTTTCATTTGCAAAATTGAGTGCATCAATATAAGCCTGATCCTTGTCGGTGCCTCCGAAGCTCATATTAAGAATGGAAACATCTTGCCCAACAGCATAAACAATTGCATTCAAGACAGCAGCATCAAAAATCCAGTTAGTTGGAGCACTGTGGTCTTTGGTTGGATAAAGGTATGCACCACAGCGCAAGGGCATTATCCGACAATTGGGACAAACACCAGAAATACCCAATGAATTGTTTGTCACTGCTGCGGCTATCCCAGCAACATGCGTGCCGTGCCCTGCTTTATAATAATCCATCGGATCGTCATCGGGTTCAGTATAATCCTCTCCGGCAAAAAGTTGCCAGGATTCATAATTGGACAATTGAATATCGACAAAATCAAAACCCGGTTTTATGTTGTCAATCAAATCCTCGTGTTTGTAATCAACCCCGGTATCAATGATTCCGATCACTATTGAAGTGTCGCCCATTGTATAATTCCAGGCATCAGGAACCTGAGTAATTGGATGCCCCCATTGGTCCCCATAAGAGGGGTCATTGGAGCCTCCATTTACAGTTGAAGCCTTTTCAGCCTGGATATAAATTATTTTAAAATCCTCCATGCCTTTATCGGCGACCTTTTCCAACAATTCCTCAATTGAAAAACCCTTAGCACCAATAAGCAATACCCTTGAGAAATCGTAATCGGCGATTACCCGCGACTCTTTTTCTATAATTCCACGCCTCTTTAAGCGCTTCTGCAAAGCTCTTTGATGGATAGCCGATTCAGTTGTATTCTGTGCTAAAATCTCCTCTACCAAAAACGAATAAACTGGTTTGGCGTAAGTAATGGAGACCCCATACGTTTTTTCAAAATTGGCAATAAACAACTGGTGTTCTGCGGATAGGTCTTTCCCACTAACTGTAGATTTTGAAAAAGGTTGGTATTTCACAATAACGTTCCCGCTAAACCTGCCAGAGGCTGTATTTCCGATTTCCGCATCATTTTTAGCGACAACATGAATCCCGGGCAAAACTACCAAAAACATTAATAGACAAAACCCTATCACGGTTATCCATTTAGATTTCCAAAATTTTTCTGATTCACCCCATGAG
>CAZSIK010000149.1:2591-10470 GCA_964606515.1 uncultured Prolixibacteraceae bacterium | reverse complement strand
AATGGTATAGAACAAACGATAGTACATGTCGGCCACCCAGGGATCGGCAGCATCCCACGCAAGATAGGTAAGGTCAGCAATTTTATCGCCTTCGAGCCAGGTTGAAGCCAGCTCGTCGGTACCAGCTTCCTGTAAATTAAAGTAACAGCGCATGTAATCGTAGCCCATGTTGCTTGAAAGATCGGCATCGGCGCCCCCTTTTTCCTGACCAGCAGTAACATAAAGGGCATACAGTTTAGCCAGAACCATTTTATAGTTCGAGGCTTGGGAATACACGGTAGCCGATGTGGTGTCGAGTTGTGGAGTCTGGTTCAGGTCGTCGATACAGGAGAACAACAATACTGAAACACTTACGAGAATGATATTGAGTAACTTTTTCATTTTTCTCTATTTATAAGGTTAAAATTCCAGGCCTAAACTCAAAGAGAAAATGCGTGGGCGGGGATAAAACGACACATCCATGCCACTGGGCACCTCAGGATCGACACCGGTATATTGGGTTAGGGTAAATACGTTTTGCACCGTGGCAGCCAGGTTCAGGTTAAGCCCATTTTTCAACTTATTAAATCTGTATCCCAGGGTAAGGTTGTCCAT
The DNA here is from genome assembly GCA_964606515.1 of uncultured Prolixibacteraceae bacterium. GTDB lineage: Bacteria > Bacteroidota > Bacteroidia > Bacteroidales > Prolixibacteraceae > CAZSIK01. The sequence goes on along the minus strand of CAZSIK010000149.1, from coordinate 9,876 downwards.
CTTCAGGAAAGAAGCATTTTCGACATAATAATCGGAAAGGTATTGCCTGGTTTGAAACCCGGTGCTCAGGTAGCTCCGGTTCAGGTTGTTCAATTGATAATCGTTGTACGACATGGTGTTGAAGGCCCCGGTATTCATGGCCATCCCGTTGTATACGTAATTCCCGATGTTGGCCCTCAGGCTGGTGCTGAGGTTCCAGTTTTTATAACGCAACGAGGTGCTGAATCCCAAAGTAAAATCGGGCGAAGGCGAATGGTAGCGATAAAGGTCTTCGGAATTGATCTTGCCATCTTTATTTACATCGGCAAAAGCGCCTTCAATTGGTCTTCCATTTTCGGTATACAACTGGTGATACACATAAAACATGTAAGGAGCATATCCCTCAGTAAGCACCTGAAAATTATAACTATCGATTGTAGGACCGGCCAGGGTATTCGTAATTTCAGCCCCTTCGACCATCGATAGATTCTTGATGGTCTGGCTCATCCAGGTTCCGTTGCAACTGAGTTCCCATGTAATATCTTTGGTATCGATTGGGATCACATTCAAAGCCAGTTCGAAGCCTTTACTGTCGACATTCCCCACGTTGGTCAGGATGGTTTTGTCGAAATTGGTACCGGCTGCCGCGGGCACACGGGCCAGAAGGTCGCTGGTCTGGCGGGTATAGTATTCTACACTTCCCGAGAAACGGTTGTTGAAGAATCCAAAGTCGAGGCCGAAGTTATAAGCTGCAGTGGTTTCCCATTTCAGGTTCGAGATATAAGCTTCGGGACGGTAGGTAAAATAATACTGGTCGCCAAAAAGGTATTCAGCTCCGGTCTGGCTTATTGTATACACCGGAAGGTAACCGTAATTTCCAATTCCTTCCTGCTGACCGGTTACCCCGTAGCTGGCGCGTAATTTCAAATTGCTGAGCATTTCTGCTTCTTTCAGGAACGATTCTTCGGAAATGCGCCAGGCCAAAGCCAACGATGGAAAAAAGCCCCAGCGCTGATCTTCACTGAACCGCGAAGTGCCGTCGTTACGAAGGGTGGCCGTAAGCATGTACTTCGATGCCAAGGTGTAATTTAACCTTCCATAAAACGAAATCAAGGCATGACGGGCATCAGAAGCTGCTGTCGACGATTGGCTTTCGCCTGCCACATTGAGCACATCATAAGCTTCACTGGTACTTTTCCAGAACTGGTAATCGTACCCTACGGTGGCATCGATGCTGCTGTTGATGCTTTCGATATTTTTATTGAAGTTGAAATAGGTAGTCAGAAGCTTGTTGGTTTTCACCTGAGGGCCATACTTGTAATCACGCCCACCAGAAGTAAAATATTGAGCAGCCTCGACCGGAATTAAAATATTTCCTTCGCCGCTGGCATAATCGTAGCCCACCGTGGCATGGAAACGCAATTCGGGAAGAAAGTGCATTTTGTAATCGAGGTCGAAATTGGTAATTAAGCGGTTAACCTGACTCAGAGAAGAATTTTGATTCAGAAGGCCAACAGGATTTAACACAGCAGCAGTAACAGGGGTACCGGTATTATCGATGGCTTCGGTATATCCACCAAAATTGGTATTGCCCGAGCTCACTGGAATGGTTGGGTTATAGGTAGCCCCACCCCATATTGCTGAAGTATTGGCAAACTGATTTTTATTGAGCGCCCCCTTCAAATTCAGATTAACGTTCAGATGGTTATCTAAAAACGAAGGCGACAGCGAGATACTGCCGGTAGCACGACTGGCATTATCGGTATCGAGGATCCCGTTCTGGTTATAATAGCCAAGGGCCACCCGGTAGGGCATTTTGCTCAATTTGCCCGACAGGCTCAAGTTGTTGTCGGTACCAAAAGCCGGACGGAAAATTTCATTGTTCCAGTTGGTATTTTCTGTCCCCAGAAGCGATTTCTGTCGCTCGGAACCTTCATTGGTGATTACCGAAACAAACTCATCGCGCGAAAGCATGTCGGCAAGCTTTGTTCGTACCTGAATCGAATTCGAGGTACTGAAAGCCAGCTTCAATTTATTATCGGTATCCTTTCCTTTTTTTGTTGTGATGAGGATAACCCCGTTCGAGGCGCGTGAGCCGTAAATGGCTGTCGATGAAGCATCTTTCAGAACAGTCATACTTTCGATGTCGGCCGGGTTAATCAGGCTCAGAAAGTTATTGCTGTTCCCGCTGATCCCCCCTGCTTCGAGCGGAATGCCATCGAGAACGATCAATGGGTCGTTGCTCGCGTTGAGCGATGCACCTCCACGGATCCTAATGGTACTTCCTGAGTTGGGCGAACCATTGGAACTCATAATTTGCACCCCGGAAATCTTACCGTTGATTAATTGTGCCGGCGTATTGATCAAACCACCATTGAAGTCGTCGCTGCTTACACTGCTTATGGCACCAGTAAGGTCTCCCTTTCGGGCTGAACCATAGCCGATGGCTACGATTTCTTCAAGACCGATAACCCCTTCAACAAGGATAACATTAATGCGTTGACGGTTGTTGACCGGTTCTTCGGCAGGATTGTATCCTACAAATGAAAATTGCAGGATGGATTTGGGATTCACCCTGATGGTGAATTTTCCGTCGACATCGGTGGTAACCCCATTCGTAGTACTTTTTTCGAGAACGGTTACCCCAGGCAAGGGTTCTCCGGAACTGTTCCTCACCGTGCCGGAAACCGCTGTGGTTTGAGCTTGTAGGGAACCTATCCCGTACAAGATCAAAATCAGGCAAATCGTTAATTTAATTCTCATAGGTTTCTTTCAAGTTAAAAGAATTTAGATGTTTAGAAGTAGATGAATAAAAAGAGCAACAACGAAAACAAGCAAATTGAAGCGATGCTGAATACAAACAGCATAATCTGAAGTCGCCTCAGTTTTTTGTTTTCCATAGTGCAGCAGTTTTATTGCACTTACAAAACTATCGGGCCTATGAGCCAGGCTTAGGTCAGAAATCGATTTTTTTGGCTATTGAATGCATTTTTTTGAAAAAAAAACGGTCAGAAATAGAAATTTTTTCAGCATCACCCAAGGTGTTTTTCTGCATATTCCCTTGGAGATAAGCCAAATTCCTTTCTAAAACATTTGGCGAAGTAAGAATGGTTAGTGAAGCCGGTTTCGTCCATTATTTCGGCAATAGTCAGTTTTTTATTTTTCAGGAGATGGGCTGCCCTTTTAATTTTAACCTGCCTGATCAGTTCATTCAACGAAAGGCCGGTTTGTTGTTTTATTTTCCTGTAAAGACTTGAATGACTAACTCCAATTGCTTTACACATCCTGTCGATATTGATTTCGGGATCGGAAAGATGCTCGTTTATGTATTGTATCGTTTCCTGCAACAACTTTTCATCGTGCGATTCTACTTTAATTTCCTGATTGCCAACAATCAGTTGCTGTTTGATGTATTCTTCAACTTTCCGGTTCCGGTAAAGCAAGCTTTCGATCCTGGCTTCCAGCACATCGGGATTAAAGGGTTTTACAAGATAATCGTCGGCACCGGAGCGGAATCCTTCAATTTGTTTATCGGTAAGGGTTGCAGCTGTCAGAAGGATAATGGGAATGCCTGAGTATTTTGGGTTCGATTTGATCTTGTTGCACAACATAAATCCATCGAGTACTGGCATCATCACATCGCTGATTATCAAATCAATTTTATACTTTTCAAGGATATTTATAGCTTCTTTCCCGTTTGAAACCGAAAGCACATGATATTTTCCTGCCAGATTGAGTTCAAGATACTGAAGCATTTCGTAATGGTCGTCGGCTATTAAGATTGAAGGCATTGAATGACTGGATGAAAGGTCGGACCATGTTGTCTTTTTGCCGATCGGTACCGAAAGTTTTTGGGATTTAAGATTTAAAGGTATGATGTTACCTGTTTGTACCGGCAATTCTACATAAAAAACGGTTCCCGAACCAGGTTGGCTTTCAAAACCGATCTTTCCCCTTAAAATTTCGCAGTATTCCTTTACCAGGTTCAACCCAATGCCATAGCCTTTGTTTAACTGTTTTGCATTATTCCCCTGATAATAACGATTGAAAACATAAGGTTGATCCTCGGGCGCAATCCCACTTCCGCTGTCTGAAACCGACAAGCGCATGAGTTCCTCTCCGGGGAATTCAAGCTTGAGTTCGATCCTGCCTTTTGCAGGTGTAAACTTGAAGGCGTTGGAAAGCAGGTTCTGTACAATCGATTCGAGTTTATCAGGATCGCTGATTACAGTGAAATCAGAAGAAGGTTGTTCGATCAGGAACTCAACTTGCTGGTTCACTGCCATGTCAGAAAAAAGCTCATACTGATCGTGCATAAAGGTGCGAATGCTAATGGGCTGAAGGTTTAGTTCCAACGACTGGTTTTCGATTTTCCGGATGTCCATCAGCTGATTTACAAGCGACAACAAACGACGCGAGTTTTTCGACACCAACTGCAGCATCGAACGAATGTCGTTGTTAAATTGGTGTTTTGTCAAGAGAGTTTGCACCGGACCTATAATGAGGTTCAGCGGAGTGCGGAATTCGTGCGAAATATTGGTAAAGAATTGTTGTTTGGCACGTACCAGTTCTTCATTTTTTTCTTTCTCAAGGGTGATGGCATTGATTTCGGCCTTATACCTCACCTTATTACGATACGTAATAAACAGCATGGTAATTACCAATTGAAACACTACCAGGTAGAGTGCAATAGCCCACGCGCTGGCCCAGAATGGGGGTTTTACCACCAGGATTAATGAGGCCTCGTTATCGAACCAAACCCCTTCATTGTTGCTACCTTTCACTTTGAAGAGATATCGGTCGGGGGGCAGGTTCGAATAAGTTGCCAGATTACGAAATCCACTTGTATAATTCCAGTTATCGTCGTAGCCTTCCAACTGATAAGCATATAGGTTTCGGCCTGGGTCGCCGAAATGAAGGGCCGAGAAGCTGAAACTAACCGAGTTCTGGTTGTATTTCAGCACGATCTTATCGGCATAAGTGATCAATTTGTCGGAACGGTTTTTCCCCTTCAGTTCATTTACCTTTTCAATGGGCTTATTGTTAATTTTAATCCCGGTGATGATCGTTTTTGGGCAAAACAAATTCTTCTTGATTTCAGAAGGTAGAAAAGAAATAAACCCATCGTTGCCGCCAAAACTGATTTCTCCACTATGTGAACGGCTGAAGCTTTGTTCAAGAAAAACATCCAGTGGTATTCCTTTGCTCATAGGGAAAAAATCGGTTTGCGAAGTAGAAGGAGAAAAACAGAAAATCGAGGTTAGGGTAGATCCCCATATATTTCCCTGATGATCTTCAGTAAGGTTATTGATAATATCCTCTTCTCCCTGAATTATATTAAATATTTCACTTTTTTCTGATTGGGTATTCCACATCAGCAATTGTTTGGTGAGCCCCACCCAAAGTTCCCCTTTACTGGTAATGAGAAGCGAATTGATGTTTCGCTTCCCAACAATCTCGTTAAGTTGTTTAAGTTCATTGATTTGCAAGGTCGATAGATCGATTCGGTACACCTTGTTCTTATTTTCGAGCCATATCGCTTCGCCCGACGATAATATATTGGTGTTGAAATCGGCGATGTATTCAAAACTAATTTCATCTACATTTTCGAAATTGCCTTTTGCCTTATACAAACCGCCTCCCCAGGTTGAAACCCAGAATGAACCATCTTCGGGCGAAATGAACGCACTGATGTAGTTTGAACGCAATCCCCGGTTTAAATTAAAGCTGGCCGTAATGGTGTACATCTTGTTCTGTTCCGTATCCCAAACATTGATGCCCCCGGCGCTGCCGATCCAAATCCGTCCCAGGTAATCGCCACCAATGGTATTAATGTTGTTGAACACGAGCGGATGTTTTGAATTTGGATCATTACTGAACGACAGGTTATTCCCATCGGTAAAAAGGGCAAAAACCCCGCTTTTGGTTGCCAACCACAGGGTTTGATCGGGGTCGCAATAGAGGTCGTTAACCTGATTGCCGATTTGTTCATTCCCTATTTTTTGGATCACCGGGGTAAACCTGAACCGATCATGATGTGTATTCAAACGACTGATTCCGTTAGCAGTGGCCAGCCAAAGCAAGCCGGCACGATCGCTGAAAATATCCCATACCACATTGTTAGTCAGGGAATAATTATTAAAGGGATCATGGAGCGAAACTTCAAACTTACCGGAGCGGGAATCAAAAAAATAAAAGCCGAAATCGGTACCAAAATACAGTTGGCCATTTTCCAAAGGGTAAATACACTTAACTACTTCGTTCCCAAACCCTGTATTCCCCGAGTGATAAACCGAAGTTTTCAGTGAAATTCGATCGAGTAATACCAGGCCGGTTTCGGTACCAATCCATAACAATGAGTCATTGTTTGCTGAATAAGGTTGAATTTCGAGGACCAGGTTGTTTTTTAATTCCGGTTTATACTTTCCTTTCAGATCGAGGAGATCCATTTTGCCATCAGGCGAAAGCCGGTTAAGCCCGTTAAAAGTACCTATCCAAAGGTTATGACCTGAATCGACATAGAGTGATCGGACGATGTTGGAACCCAGGTTTGAATTCTGATCGTTATAAATCGTGTATGAACCATCGTGGGTTTTCAGGCAGATTAACCCGTTGGCGCTCCCGGCCCAAAGCAACGAGTCGCCCTGAAGCAACAAACAACGAATTTCCCTGGGCTGGCCAAGGTTCACCTGTTTCATTGTATTGGTTTGGGTATCGAACCATACCAGGCCTTCGTAACTTCCTAACCAGAAACCCAAATTTTTATCGTGGACGATGGAGGTAATCTGGTTACCGGGAAGGGGGCTGTTTTTTGAATCGCCCTGCCGGAAAACCTTCATCTCATAGCCATCGTAACAAACAATACCGTTGTTGGTGCCCATCCAGATCAAGCCTGTCGAGTCCTGCGAGATGGTGAATACCTCGTTAACCGGTAAGCCGTCTTTTACTTTCAGGTTCGAGAAAAAACGGGATTTACCAAACAAAACAGCCGGGTTGAACAAGATCAGTCCAAGCAGGGTAATTACAACACAGGTATTGAATTTCAGGTTTTGCATAGGTGAGGCTAAAATACAAAATACATTTCAGAATCCGGCCTGACAAAGCACCTGTAACAGGACAACGGTGTAAATAATTGTTTCAATGAAAAATACCGCTACCATAATGCCGCCGCTATGCGGCTTGGATTTTACGTCAATTGCTGGTCTACCATAATGTCGCCGCTATGCGGCTTGGTTTTTACGTCAATTGCTTTTCTACCATAATATCGCCGCTATGCGGCTATTCAATTTCATACAATTTGAAACCA
>CAZSIK010000149.1:0-2491 GCA_964606515.1 uncultured Prolixibacteraceae bacterium | reverse complement strand
TTCTACCATAATATCGCCGCTATGCGGCTATTCAATTTCATACAATTTGAAACCAGCCGCATAGCGGCGACATTATGGTAGCATATTCGCTAAGCACCAACCCACAAAGCCGCATAACGGCGATATTATAGTTGATCCTATAGACTTTACTTTTCTGCCCCCAACCAGGTAAGCTTATGCCATATTGCCTCCAAAGGTCCCTGTTTATGCCTTGCCATCCACCATCGGCTGAAAAGCCATTGCAACAGGGCCAACACAATACCTATGAGCAAACAATATGTAGCTCCAGTATATAGGTACAAACCGAATCCAAAACCATAATAAAGTACAGCCCCCACAAGCGATTGCAAGAGATAATTCGAAAGGCTCATCTTACCCATAGGTGAAAAAGCATTTAAAAACCGATGCATTGCTTTTGTTTTAAAGAGCAACACAAACGACGAAACCAAAACCATCATGAAGGCCATATTGGCATACGATTTTATAATGGTTTCCAAAGGGCGTAAAGCGGCTTTACTATCAACCCAGTGACGGAGTTGCCCTTGAACAAAAAACAGCAAAAGGAAGAGCAACGAAGCGACGGGAAGGGTCCATTTCCAAAACCGTTGACTTTTATCTGAAGGCACAAAGATTTTCTCCCTTCCGGCCAACATGCCCAAGAGGAACAAGGCAATATTCTGGAAGACACGCCCCTGCTCCCAGGTCCATAAAATAACGGCTTTCTTCCCATTGGTAAGGTTCCCAATCAGCGTATCAATCAACGAATTTTGGGTAATGTATTCGCCGGCTTTTCCAAAATAGGCCCATGATTTGGGATCGGATACCGGCAATCCGGGATTTTGCAAGCCAACAAAAAAGTTAATCCATTCAACAGGTTGGGCCATCAGGATCAAGGCAATCCAAAATACCACAGGGGTGCTCAGTTTGGCAACTGGGATCAGAAAAAATCCCAGAACTGCATAGATCGAAAGGATATCGCCCTCGTAAAAAGCCGAGTTGACAAAGGCAAACATCATCAGGATGACCAGCCTCCAGGCAAAACGCGCCCTGAAATCTTTCCCTATTTTTGCCTGATTGTTCGACTGTATGTAAAACGTCAAACCAAACAAGAGCGCGAAAATGGCATACGATTTCCCGCCAAATAAAAAGTAAAGTGTATTCATCACTCCTTTGTCAAGTGATACCAACCAGGCAGGGAGACCTTCTGGCCAATAGAGAAAATCAAAGTGCTCGACATTGTGCAGGAGCATGATTGAAACAATGGCGAAACCCCTGAGGGCATCGACCACGTTAATTCGGTTTCCGGTTGAGTTCATCTTTTGATGTTAGCTTTATTTGCCCACAAGTTTAACAAAATTATGATTCCGGTACGATTTATTTTCCTGCTTTTTATCTCATCAGCTCCTTAATTACTATGGTCATACCAATGGCATCATCCCTTAAATCGACAGCTAAACTTTTGAAATAGCCATCCGTTTCAGGCAAGGTTGAATTCGGATCCTTATTCAGGATTCGGATCCTCCCAAAATCGGAACGAATGCTTTTAGCCGCGCTGTCGTATTTCACCCATAGCGATTCGATCATAAGGTATTGTACTCCTTTATCGACAAAAATCAGGGCATCGTTTAAAATGTGGGTTTTGCCTTTTATTGAATCGCTTTTGGCCGATACAAACACTTTTTCGAATTCTTGAAATACCGGGTATGGTTTCACATCGTGGCGTTTAAGAATTTCTCCCCAGTGGCCTGGACTATATAATTTAATGGTATAATCGAGCAATTCGGCACCTCCTGGACTTCCATGACCGGGAATAACAAATTTTGCATCGCCGTAGCAAGCTTTAACCTTACCGATTGTTTCCGACCATTTTACGAGGTTCGCATCGCCAATGTTCCCTACCCAACCGTTAAAGTTACGTACCCCGTTGTTCCCGAACAAAATTTTTTCTTCGGGCAGCCAGGCCACTATGCCATCGCTGGTGTGAGCGGGGCCGAAGTAATGCGCAATCAGAATCTTGCTGCCTACTTTCAATTCAAGCTTTTCAGCAAAGCCAAAGCGGGGTACCGGCAGACCTTTTTCTTTGGCAATTTTGCGTGTCAGTTCATTAGCGTACGATTTAATCCCTTGATCGTGAAACAGCTCAAGGCCTTCCATATTGTCGTAATGCCAGCTGTCGATGAGCACGGCCACAATGTTTGCTTTCAAGGAATCTTTAATCCAGGCAATTAGCTCAGCAGTAGCTTTCAGTGTTGGTGGCGATGAAACTACGATGGCCTCACCCCTGCTGATTGTAAGCATTCCGTTGCTACCTTCGCTGATGTGGGCATAGGTTTCGGGAGAAAGCTGCTGCAATTCCAATTTTGGGGAAATCCTGATCGATTTTTGCTGTCCATTCAAAAAGCCAGAGAAAAGCAAAAAAATAGAAAGTAAAATCCCTGTTTTCATTTTCAGCATATTAATAGTTATATTCCTGATATTCAAGTATTTCACC
>CAZSIK010000148.1:0-10475 GCA_964606515.1 uncultured Prolixibacteraceae bacterium | reverse complement strand
TTAAAAACCGTGGAAAACCGCAAGTGTCGATTAAGGCAGAGAACGACTGTTTTCCATTTTTGTCGAATTTCATCAGGTAATTTTTTGGAGAAAGGGCCTCGGCTTTCTCCAAAACTGTTAAGAGCAGGATCACTGAACTGTCGCTGGCAATGATCATTTCAGAAGGCCAACAATTCTGGTTTTTTTTATCGGTTTTCCCTGTTGAGGGAAAGGCCATCCATTTAATCTGGTCCGTGCTATCGACTTGGGCAAGGTAGGGCATAAACAAACTGTCGCGCCCGAAGGCTAAGCCAGAAACATATTTCCTGTTACGGCCATTTGATCCGTAGAAAAGGCTTACCAGTGTATCCGATAGTGCCGGTTTATCGTCAAGTGTCATTTCGCCCAATGGTACATTTTTTCCCTTAAAAGAGGCACAGAATCCAGAAAATTTATCTTTTTTATCTTCAAATTGTATGAAATATTCAAGGTTGTTCAACATGTGACTGAAGAAGGCTCGATTTTGAAATTGCTCTACGTCGCACCATCTTTTCAATCCATCCATCCCTTTGTACCGCGTTTCAAAAAAGTCGAAATACCTGTCGATGCCGGGTAAAGAAACCACTTCTTTAAGTTGGAGAGCTTCATTATTAATTTGTTCTAGGTTCAATGCCAGGTCTTTGTAATATCGTAGGCGTTTGCTCAAGAAATGATCTCCAGCTTTTTCAGGATCGTTGATCGAAAGCCGGGCTTGTGCTAAAAAACCGATTTTCGACGATTTGTAATTCAATAAGCGATTGATTAAGGAGTGAGGATCGTATTTGCCAATAAGAAATTGGAATCGTTCGTCGGGTTTGTAGGGGTTTGGTTCGTCGTAATACAACTCTTGTTGAACGAGTTCGTTGCTTTGAAGGTCTAGTTTTTTATCGCAGGCAAGCAGTTGTTCCCTGATGTTTTTAATGTCGTCATTCATAACCTGGCTGAAATTATTGGCCCATTGTCCGTAATTCCAAATTTTTACGGTATCGGCAGTAAAATCACTTTCAACTAAACCCTCGAGTCGATAGGTTACAATGGGCATTTCGATCAGTTGGGGTGCTTTCAACAGTTTGGGTAGTTCCTTGCAGGCCTTATGGTAACGATCAAAATTTAGAACCGACTCACGGTAATTTCTCTCCAGTAAGTCTATTTTCTCAACAACAGTGGGAGAAGCCAAAAGGTACAAGTCTTTATAGTAGGGATAAATTGAAACAATTTCACGGAATGCAAACAGGCACTCATTGTACTTGTTAATGCAATTGACATAGCTTTCGTGTACTGTTTTTGCATGTTCGAAATAAAGGGTAGCTTCATCGGCCCTCTTTCTTACTTCATGAATGATATCGGGGTACCCGATTTTTCGTTTGCCACTGATGTTTTCAATTTCGCCATAGTATTCCCGGTCCTGGCTGGCCTGATGTTCGGTTAATTTAGCCTGCAACAGGCTGTAATAGGTTTTTAACTGGTTGTAATGCGACTCGAGCATGATGAATTGCCTGGTGGGATCGGTTTCCCTCATGTAGGTATCATAAATTTCCCCGAGAAGAAAATAGGCCAGGGCATGATCGGGGTTTGTTTGTTGGTAACTCCTTAAATTCAGCATGTTACTAAATGGGTCGCCAGTCGACAAGCTTTCGTGCAAGTCTTTGAATGAGGTAAGCTGTGCAAACCCTACAGAAAGGGTAAGGATAAACAAGGCCGATTGAATTAAAATGTATTTCATCTTGTTTTCTTTGGAGGTTATTCTTTTATTTCGATGGTTTCGAACAGTTCGATATCGAGTATTTTCATTTCAACCCTTCGGTTGAGTGCCCGGTTTTCTTCCGAGGTATTAGGAACCAAGGGAACACGCTTGCCATATCCTTTTGAAACAAGACGGTTGTTGCCGATTCCATTTTCGAAAAGGTATTGGATTACCGAGTAGGCCCTTTTATCAGAAAGCTTATCGTTGTATGGATCGCTCCCTATGTCGTCGGTATGGGCCATGATTTCAATCCTGACTTCAGGATTGTCGGTCATGAGTTTGATTAAGCGGTTCAATTCATCGTAGGAACTTTCCATCAGGTCGGCCGAATTGAATTCGAAGTTAATGTTATTGAGCCTTACCGGAACTTTAACCTGAAATTTTTCGAGTGCAATATCGATTTGTTTCAGCTCCCTGTCGTTTTTCAGATCGATTTGGATGTGTTGAAAAATATAGCCTTTGGGGCCCCTGATGTCGGCTTGGTAAATAGCCCCGTCGTACAGGCTGGTTGTATAACTGCCTATGTTTTGTGCCGACTTGTCGGGACTAAAGCCTAGTTTCTGTCCGGCTTTATAAATTGAAATGTCGGCTTCAATGGGAGCCTGGCTTTGGTGATCGCTAATTCTGAATTCGATTGCCCGTCGAACCGGCTTCAGTTCGATGTCGCGCACAAAGCGATCGAACAGAACGGCTGTCGAAAGTCCCACCTGTAATTCGTTTGGATGGTAAAAATCGAGCGAGGCTTTCAGGGTATAATTCTGACCAATGGGCAGAACCAGCAAAAAACGACCGACTTCGAGGGGGCGTGCCGGGATCGGGATATTGTTGCCTGCCTGATCAGTAACCTCGATAGTGGCATTTAGTGGCTTCAGTATTTCCTGGTCATACACGTTGATGATCAGTTCGGTAGTAGGGAAAAGGGTGCAGGAAAGATCAATGTTTTCGCGGGTTTTTTCCTGGGTAAACAATACATATTGTTGTGAATAACCTTCTAATGAGGCATGGAGCATATAGCTTTCGTTCTGATTCAGCAACATGTCCCAGGTTCCGGTTTGAGAATCGGTTGTCTGAAAATTGGCGATTTCGCCTGTGAGGGGGTAACTTACTTTAATCTGTGCAGCAATCGGCTTGTTGTTTTGGATGTCGGAAGCTGTTCCTTTCAGGTGAATGGTTTTGTCGGGGATGAACTGATCGGGTACCTTTAACCTGTAAATCGAGGATTTGAATTTTTTGTCGCTGCCCTCATTTGAAATGAAATAAAGATAACCGTCGGCTTTAGAGTAAAAGGGGGAAATTTCGTTTTCCTTCGAGATCAGGGTATCGATGGCAACCGGCAAATACCAGTGTTTATCAAAGAAACGTTTTGCCCAGAAAATGTCCCATTTTGTTTTGTCGTTCGAAAGAAAGGAATAAAGAATGGTGCGGTTATCGTCCATCATTTTTGGATAGGCAATTCCTCCTGAATTGATTGCCGTATTTACTTTTTCGGGTTCCATCCAATGTGTTGAATTTGGATCGAGCATGCTGAACCAGAGTTCTCCAGAATTAAATTCCTCCAATTTTCTAAGTTTGATATTCCGGGTAAAGTAAAAACTGCGCTGGTTTCCCGAAAGAGAGGGATAGCTTTCATCGAGTGCAGTGTTGATAGCTGGGCCCATATTTATAGGTTTTGACCACCCTTTTTCTTCTTTTTTGCTGAACCATATATCCAGTCCCCCCTTGGTGCCGGAATAATTTGCGGCAAAAAATAAAGTGTTTCCATCAAAACTGAAACACGGGCCTTCGATTCTTAAATTTTCATCTGAAGGAATGTTGAGAACTTCTATCGGATCGGCAAAGCTCCAGTTGCTTGCAAGATGGGGCCTAACACTTTGTTTGAGCATCAGTTGTCCCTTCTTTGCCTGGTCGACAAGAACCATGGTTAAGCCGTCGGGTGAAATGGCCAGGGCAGTGGGATTTTCGGTGCCGGGTACGGGAATTTGCTCAAAAATCACTTTAGCCGAAAGGTTTAGACTGAAGATCAAGCAAAAAAGAAAAAAGGAGATACTTTTCATTTTATCGTGTTTTTGAGTTGATCGGACGAGTTGAAGATATATACAAGAGTAAACAGTTGCTGATGGTCGACCTGGCCTTGGGTAAAATGAAGCGACCAGGTGAAGCGCCCCTTTACTTTCGCGTGGTTGATGGGCGTGAAAAAGAGGTTGGTCCTTAGGTAATGGTCTGTGTTTTTGTAGAAAAGGTCGCCTTGCGTGAAATGATGTTTGTCCCCATAGTTGTAGATGGCATCCAATCCATATCCGTGATGCGAAACACTGAACATGGAACAACCCGACCAACCGGTGGTGAAGCTTTTTCCCTCGCCACGGTTTCGGAATAGCGAAAACAACAAACCACTTGAGAAGGTCATGTGGTCGATGGAAAGAAACGGTGAAAAATCAAAGCCCAGGGTGACAAGGCCACCTAGGTTGTCCTCGATGAATTCGCCGGGCAACCGTTCCGATCGATAGGCATTGTGCAACAGATATCCCCAAAAATTTCCAAAGAAAGGCTTGAACTGGGTTTTGAGGGTCAGTCCGGCCATGAATTGTTCCCTTCGGGTTGAATCCTGCTTGCCAAGCCAATCGGTGAATGCCCCGGCTTGAAGGTGTTTTGAATTGAATTTTAACAGAAGCCCTTCGATGGTGGGGTGATTATAAATGAAGCGCTCCGAGATGATGGCATAAGGATAATCCAACTCATTGTTACGTGGAAAGGCCCCTATATTGAAATGCCATTGTTTGTCGTGATATTGATAATACAAAATTGGTTTTAAGGGCAGTTCCAGAAGAGTACTACCAAATTCATAAAAATAACTGAGCCCCATACGGGCACTGTGTACCGAATCGAATGAGTTTCCGTAATCTAAAGTCAGACGGCTTCCCAGGATGGTTTCCGACTGACTGAGGCCACTGAAGAATTCGCGGTTATCGCCGATGCCTTCAAACTTAAAGCCTAAGGACTGTGGTTTGCCCGCGAAAGAGAGATATAAGCATAAAATGAGTAAAAAGGCTTTTTTCGACATGAGGTTTAATTTGGAACTTCAAAGATAGAAGTTTTTATTTTTGTTAATTGACCAAATTATTAGTTTTGTAATGAAAACTTTCAGGAATGATGATACAGGCAGAGTCTCTTAAAAAAGAGAAAACAGTGTTTTATATTGGTTTGATGGTTTACCTCATCATGAACCTTCTACTTGCTTTTTATGCCGAAGTTCATTTCGATGAAGCTTATTACTGGTTATACTCGATGTACCCACAATGGGGTTATTTCGATCATCCTCCAATGGTTGCCTGGTTTATCATGATGGGTACAGCTTTTTTCAAAGGCAGTGTGGGGTTGCGTTTGCTGCCGGTGCTGTCGAATGGCCTGGCCTTATGGATGCTGTGGTCGATGGTAAGAAAGTACAAGCCCGATGCCCTTTTATTCTGGGCCCTTGTCTATTCGGTTGTACTTATTCATCCCTATGGATTATTCGCCACACCCGATGCCCCCTTGTTTTTTTTCTCGGTTCTGTTCTTTTATGCTTACCGTAATTATGGCGAAAAAGCGAACTTTTCCGACATCTTGTTTTTGTCGTTTGCCATGGCTTTGATGGTGTATTCAAAATATCATGGTTTTTTGGTGATTGGCTTTACCCTTATTTCAAACCTCAAGATAATAAAAAGTTGGAAAACCTGGTTACTTGCCATCTTTTTTATTCTTTACCTTGTACCTCATGGGGTATGGCAGTTCGAAAATGGTTTTCCTTCAATACACTATCATTTGATCGATAGCCATACTACTCCGTATAAGTTTAAGGTCACAATCGAATACGTGGTTAACCTGCTTTTGCTTACCGGTCCCTGGATGGGTTGGTTCTTCCTATTTATTTTGTTCCGTATTAAATCGACCAACCCGTGGGAAAGGGCCTTGCAATATACTGGCACCGGAATCATTGTGTTTTTCCTGCTGGCTACTTTTGGAGGCGATTTCGAAGCCCACTGGGCCTTGGTAGCTTGTATCCCTTTGATTGTACTTTCGTATCACTATATAGCCGATCACCCTCAGTGGAGAAAATGGGTTCTGGTTTCAGGTACGGTTAATTTTGTTGTGCTTACCATCGTTAAAATCATTTTCATGACTTCTCTTGCCGCAGAAATTCCAGGTTTGAAGACTATTGCAGGTTGGAAATCGTCGGATATGGAGTTGAAAGAAAAAAGCCAGGGACTTCCTGTGGTGTTTCAGGATGCCTGGAACCACGCCGCCCGCTTTGCTTACAATACAAACGACATGAAGGTGGCACATTTGAATTCGGCATGGTACCGGCGCAATCAATATAATATGATCGACCTTGATGAAGAACTTGCCGGCGGAAATGTCTACCTCATCACCCGAGATCCGCAACAAGTTTCAACATGCGACACCATAGTTACATCGAAAACGACTTATTATGGAGCCATAATTGAAAACTTCCGAAGCTATTACAACCTCCGCTTCGACACTTCGGAGGTGAAAATCGAAAAGGGAATTTTTAGCGCTACCCTTCATGTGTATAACCCTTATGATGATCTGGTGGTGTTAGGAAAACCAGGCGATCGTGCCTCCTTTCAGTTGACTTTTCCCGGAAAGAAAAATTGGGAAGTTTTGGTTGATGTTCCTGTTGACTCAATCAGAATGACCGAGGGGATGACGGCAATTTATCCGCTTTCGGTTGTGCTGCCTGAAAACATCACTGAAAAAACTGAATTGTATCTAGTACTTAAAATCGGAGAATTGAAACCAATCCCGGTACGATACAGAATGGATCATCTTCTGAAATAAATAGGATTGATCCTGCGTAATTTAAAATGTATTTCGAAGTAATAAAACCTGTTTTTGTTCGGTTAATCGGACGATGAAAACAAGGAGGGCTGTTTGCTTTCGGAACGGTTCAGTAATTCTTTCAGTAAATATACTGTAGCCAAGGCATCACCTCCGGCACGATGGCGGTTATGGATGATGATTCCCAAATTTTCGCATATATTTCCTAAGGAATATGAATCCAATCCGGGAATGTATTTGCGGCTGAGCTTTACTGTGCATAAAGTTTTACAACGAAAATCGTAACCCAGATCCTTGAATTCTTTTCTGATGAATCCATAATCGAAATTGACATTGTGTGCAACGAAAGTCCTTCCATTGGTCATCTCTACAATTTTCCGGGCCACCTCGTAAAACTTGGGCGCACCCGAGGCCATCCGGTTATCAATTCCGGTCAAACGGGTTATTTGATAGGGTATTGGGCACTCGGGATTAATCAGTGTCACCAATGAATCGCAAACCTGTTGCCCATCGAAAATATAGATGGCAATTTCGGTAATCTTACCCGTTTTTTGGCTTCCCCCGTTGGTTTCTATGTCGATAACTGCATACACACTGCAAAAGTAATACTATTTATTTATCGTATAATTTGGAAGGTTTTATGGCTAAAGTATTATATTTGTTTTCGGCAACGACGGTATTAAACATGGATAGGATTGGCATCAATATTCTTTTACTCTTTCTGGTGATGACGGGCTTGGGAACGAAGAGTTCATCTGGCCAGGACATTAACTCTCCATGGGCGGTTAAAGCTTCATATTCGTTATGGCAATATACCGGAGAACTGGGCGATCAATTCCTCAATTTTAGTCAACGTAACGATGGGGGAGGCTTGGCTTTTTCTCGTTATCTCAACCCCTCGCTCGATGTTTTATTGGGTATCGACTATTATCATTTAAACCTGGATGGATTGATCGAAGGTGCCGCATACCCGGTTTCTGGTAACCTCTTTGCCCCGTCTGTTTTGTTCAGCTATAAGTTGAATAATGGCTATGTGATGAAAGCCGATTCAAAATTTCAACCTTATATCGGAGCAGGATTCAGCTATCTTATCGGACGTTCCGGGGGAAACAGCTTCGACCTTCAGGGCGATCGTTTCAACCATACAATCGATGAAATTGCTTTTAATTATACGCTTGGTTTTAAATTCAGATTGGGAAACCGGGTCAGCCTTTTTGCTGAATACGACGATCAGTTTGCTACTACCGAAGAAATCGACGGTGCCTCGTTCAACCGCAAAAACGATAAGTTCAGGGGAGCGCGTATTGGTGTTTTTGTGAACCTTACCGGAATCAAGGACTCTGACCATGATGGGGTTTTCGACCCCGACGATGAATGCCCCGATACCCCACGAGGGGTGGAAGTTGATGAAAAGGGTTGTCCCAAAGATCGTGACCTCGATGGGATCCCCGATTATCTGGATGATTGCCCCGATGATCCTGGACTGCCCGAGTTCAACGGCTGTCCCGACCGCGACGGCGATGGAATACCCGATAAAATCGACGACTGTCCCGACCTTCCTGGCATACCGGAATACAATGGCTGCCCCGATACCGATGGCGATGGGGTGATTGATCCCAAGGATTTATGCCCTGACACCCAAGCCGGAATTCAGGTCGACGAATATGGTTGCCCTATGGACCGCGATGGCGACGGACTTACCGATGATGTAGACCAGTGCCCCGACGAACCAGGCCCAACCGAATATATGGGCTGTCCCGAACCTCCCGATGTAGGTTGGCCCGACTTTATTCAAGATACCCCGCCTGCAGTTTATTTCGAAACCGATAAGCATGAACTGGATTTGGAATCGGAAGAAGAGCTGAATAAATTGGTGAAATTCCTGATGGAAAACCCGAACATGAACATCCGTTTGTTTGGCCAGGCCGACCCCAGGGGTACCGACGAACACAACAAAACGCTTTCGGCACGACGGGTTGAATCGGTTAAAAAATACCTGATGAGAAAGGGAATCCCTGAAACCAGGATCAATGTCAGGGCTTTGGGCGAAACTCAGGAAGTACAGTTTTCGGACGAAGAAAAAGACATGAGTATGGAACAGAAATACCGCAAATACCGGAAGGTGCAATTCACTACTTTCTTCTTTATGCGCTAACAACCGACTTCCTGTTTTTTGTATTTTTGGCACGAAATTGAATTTTATGACAGTAGGGACATTTTTGAATAATCTTTACAAACGAGGAGAATTAGGAAATACCTTTTTTTTTATTACGGTTTTGTTGTTTGCGATAAGCTTGCCTTTTGCCGAATTCATGATCAGCATTCTTGCCGGAGTTGTTTTGCTGCAAGCTTTGGTATTCTTCAACCCTGCAAAAATTCAGTGGAAGGACCCAATATTGTTGCTGATTGTTTCAGTTTTTGGACTTTACCTTTTAGGATGCTGGTTCACAAACGACATTCACACAGCCCTGTACGAGTTGAAGAAAACCATGTTCTGGCTGCTTGTTCCCATGGGGGTTGCCTGGTCGCGACGTTTAAATAAACGACAATTTACCTGGATATTGATGGCTTTTATTATTGCGGTGGTGCTCTCTTCGTTGGTCAGTACCGGTCGCTTGTTGTTCCTGAAATCGTTGGCCTCCAATTTTCGTGAAGCCCATTTTGTATCCCACATCACCTTCTCTCTTCAGGTGGCCTTTTCTGTTTTTATCCTGTTGTTCTTTATTCTTTGGCCCGATCATGAAACTAAGATTTTTCCCAGATGGCTCTTGCTGATTCTGGCTTTGTGGCTGCTCGCATTCTTGTTTATGTTGAAATCGATGATTGGGCTTATTGCTTTTTATTTCTCTGCGTTTGTTTTGTTGTTGATCATATTCACCCAATATAAGCGGAAAAAATGGCGATCGACTATACTGATTATGGCCGTAGTGGTTTTTGTTCTTCCGCTTGGCTACCTCGCCAAAGTAGCTTACGACTTTTTCACCCCACGCGATCGACTTCCTGAAAACGGGATCGCTTATACATTGAACGGCAATGCATATACCTTTGATATAGAAAACCGGCAAAAGGAAAACGGGTATCATGTGTATTGGTATTTTTGTGAACCCGAGATGATAAAAGAATGGAATTCGAGAAGTTCGATACCTTACAATGAACCCGGAGCCAATGCCTATCCTGTAGGGAGTACTTTAATTAGGTATCTGACTGCCAAGGGTTTGAAGAAAGATTCAGCGGGAGTGGCCACCCTCTCGGAACAAGACATTAAAAATATTCAGTTGGGTATTGCCAATCCTGTCTTTGCCCGATCGGTTTTGTCAATTTATCCCAGGGTATACGAAACGATCTGGGAAATCGACAATTATTTCAGGACTGGTGATCCCAACCGTCAATCCTTGTCGCAACGAATCGAGTTTTCAAAAGCAGCTTGGCTGTTGATACAAAAAAAACCACTCTTTGGAATTGGTACAGGAAATTACCCCGAAGCGTATCGTACGGCTCATGTTGAAATGCAATCAAAATTAAATCCTGAACTTTACGGAGTGGCCCATAATCAATATCTTAATTATTGGGTGAAGTTTGGTTTGGCCGGATTATTATGGATCATTTTTGTACTTATTTATGCAATTGTGAGAAAGAAACAAGGGAATAACCTCTTGCTTCAATCTTTTTTACTGATCTTTTTCTTTGCCAATTTTGGCGAAAACAACTTTGAAACCCATGTTGGTTTAAGCTTCTTCCTTCTTTTTTTCTCATTATTTATTTGGCATTGGCCTGAAATTGACAAACCAAATCCTGAAACCATTTTATGAACAAAATACAGGTAAGCCTTATTATCACTACTTATAACCGTAAAGACGCCTTACATGAAGTGTTG
>CAZSIK010000147.1:0-10497 GCA_964606515.1 uncultured Prolixibacteraceae bacterium | reverse complement strand
CGATGCTTGTCAATCATTTATAAACTGACAGGAAAAAAGTGGCGAAAACAGGAAAGGAGCTCTCATCCATTCAATTGATTTAAAAAGCTCCCTTTCCGGCTAAGGAAAGAGAGCTTAAACTGAAAAATTTTTTTATTCTGAGATTCAAATCTCAACACTCAAATCTTATTGCTCATTTTATTACCACCCGAACTTATAGATGCAGGTGTGGGTGTATTTTTCGCCCGGACGCAGAACAGCATTCGGGAAATGGGCAATATTGGGCGAGTTGGGAAAGATTTGTGTTTCGAAAGCCACACCGCCATATTTGACAATGCCAACCCCCTTTTTCCCAATCGTAGTGCCATCGAAATGGTTACCGGTGTAAATCTGCACGCCGGGCTGATTGGTATACACTTCGAGGGTACGGCCCGAAACCGGGTCTTTCATCCGGGCAGCCAAAACCACCGTTTTACCGCCATTGTCGATCACGAAGTTGTGGTCGATCCCATCCACCAGTTTGATCTGGGGATGATCGCTCTTCAAGGCTTCACCAATTTTTTTGGTATTGGTAAAATCCATCGGAGTTCCCTTCACCGGGGCAATTTCGCCGCCACAGGTTCCCAACTCAGGGTCGATGGTGGTATAGAACGATGCAAGGATTTGCAGTTCATGATCCTCCATGCTCCCATTTCCGGCCCCTTTCAGGTTGAAATAGGGATGACTGGTGAGGTTAATTACCGTGGGTTTACTGCTAATAGCTTCGTATTCAATGCAGAATTGATTGTCGGCTGTCAGGCTGTAAATTACAGTTACCTTTACTTCACCGGTATATTTCTGGTCGCCGTCGGGACTAACCAATGTGAGTTTATAGGCCGAAACGGCCCCGGCTTTTTGGGTTGGTTCGACCTCCCAAACCCGGTGGCAGAATCCATCGAAACCACCATGCAGGTGATTGGGGCCGTTGTTGATGTCGAGCTGGTAGTTAACCCCATCGAGCACAAATTTACCCGAGGCAATGCGGTTGGCAAACCTGCCGCAAATCGAGGCAAAATAGGCATCACCAGCCACCGATTCTTCGATGGTGTCGTACCCGATTACCACATCGGCAACCTCGCCCTTGGCCGAGGGTACTTTCATCGATACCAGTCGGCCACCATGGGCCGTAAAAACGATTTCAATCCCGTTATCGTTTTTCAAACTAAAATGATCTGTTGCTTTCAACATAGGACGATGTTATTTTTTATCTGATTTTTGATCCTTTGGTGGCAAAGAAGATCAGGTAGGCATAGTACACAAACAGGCAACTTACCGCAATTACAACCGAAGCGGTTGCAGTTTGGATGGCCCCCATAATGGGCATAAGAATGGCGGCACCAATAACCGAAGTAGCAATAATACCCGATGCAACTTTTACGTGGGGTCCCAAATCTTCCAATGCAAGGTTGTAAATAACCGGCCACATGATTGAATGGAACAAACCGGTTCCGAGGAATAACCACATACTTAATGTAGGTGCACTGGATATCAGTAGGAACGAAATGGTCAACATGGCAGCGCCTCCTAAAGAACAAAGGGTAAGAATGGTACTGGCTTTGAATTTGCGCAGGATGAAAACTCCAAGGATACGGCCTACCATTAAACCTCCCCAATAATATTTCAACATGTCGACAGCATTAATGCCTTCGATGCCAAGGTGTTTGGCGTAATCAGGGAAAAAGCTTGAAATACCGATTTCAATACCCATATAAAGGAAAATGGCCAGTGAGCCCAACCAAACATGGACGTACTTAAATGCGTTCGATTTATATTTTTTTACTTCTCCCTTGGCCGAAGTTTCTTCTGCTTTAATTTCAGGCAATTTTAAGAAGAACATGATGGCCAAGATAGCCAGGGTAACGAATCCGATCAGGAAGAATGGTCCTTTAACAATATCCTGAATGGCCGAATTTTCCATTACAGCGCCCTCTTCAAGTTTTGGGGTAACTAATAAAACCGAAACGAAGATGGGGGCAAAAACAGTTGCAACCGAGTTCAATGCATTGGTAAGGGTTAACCGGCTTGCGGCAGTTTCGGGTGCACCAAGCGCATTCACGTAGGGAGCAGCAACCACTTGAAGGATAACTACGCCAATAGCAAAAACCGACACGGTGCTTAAAAATCCGTAATACCCCATGCCAACACCTGGTATGCAAAGGAAGAAGCCCAAGGCAATGAGGCCTAAACCAACCAGTACCCCATTTTTATAGCCAATCCGGGTAAGCAAGAAACCTACAGGAACGGATAAAATATATGCTCCATAAAAAAATGTATTGGGAAGCTGCTTCTGAACATCATTCAAGCCAAATGCATTTTTCAGGAAGTCGATCGTCGAGTTGTTCATGGTTGTAATGAAGCCGAACAAAAAGAACAGCGAGGCCATTACAATCAATGGAAATAAATACTTGTTCTTACTCATAATTCTTGGTTTAACGTGTTGATTTTATGATTAAAATTCTAGTTTTATTGCTCCTTCAGCCCTGATGAACAGCTTATGACAGCTGCCTTTCCCATATACATGCTCCAGGGTTTTGACGTACTTCTCGAGCAAATTCTGGGGTACAAAGGCTTGAATGGTGCCGCCAAATCCACCACCGTGAACACGCCATGCGCCTTTTCCTTTCAGTATCATTTCGCTTAACGCCAGAGCCAACGATACCACTTGTTCGTCTTTATGTACCACATCATAAATGTTCTGGTTATACATATAGGAACTATAGCCTGACTCCACTACCATTTGAAGGAAGGACCGGAAATCGTTCTTTTCGAGGGCAGCTACCTGGTCGACAACCCGTTGGTTGTCGCCCTGGAAATGGTAGGCACGCAGAATGGCCCGGTCGCCGGTGGCTTTACGGATTTCTGGAATTTTCTCAACGATCTGTTCTAAACTTACTTCACGGAGAACTTTTGCACCCAGTTGAGCAGCCACTGCTTTCATCTCGGTAGGCAACGAGGCGTATTCGGCCTGCGAAGCAGCATCGTCGTGGCCACCACCTACATCGGTAATCACCAATGCATAACCGGTTGCCACAAAGTCGAAATCAACTTCTTTAACGATGGGTTTCGAAGGATCCTTGAAGTCGATCGTGATCAAACCACCCACCGAACAAGCAGTTTGGTCCATTAATCCGCATGGTTTCCCGAAAAAATTGTTTTCGGCCCATTGCCCGATGATGGCATTCTGCACCTTGCTCATTTTTCCATCGTTGAATAATTGGTTGATGATGGCTCCGATCAGTACTTCGAACGAAGCCGAAGAGCTTAATCCTGAACCCTTTGGGACACGGCCTTCTATACAGGCATCAAAGCCCCCGATCTGGAAACCCAATTCTTTAAAACGGGCTGAAATGCCTTTTACAAGGGAAGTGGAGGTGTAATACTCATCCTTGTTGATGGATAAATCGTTCAGGTTAACCTGAAATTCAGGATATCCGGCCGATTTGATCCGGATCAGCTCGCTGTTGTTTTTCGAAGCCACGGCAATATTGTCGAGGTTGACCGCTCCGGCCAATACCCGGCCATAGTTGTGGTCGGTATGGTTTCCACCAATTTCAGTCCTGCCTGGTGAGCTAAACAATTCGACACAATCGTTGCCGAAATTAGCACTAAATTCGTTCATCAAGGCAATGTAGCGGGCTGCTTGTTCCTTTAAGACCGTTTTATCGGCACCATACAATTTTTTAAAGATGGCATTGTCGCCATTATTGATCTTTTCGATCAGCGCTGAAATTTTTGACATATTCGTACTATTATTAAGTTATTCTTATTGGATCAGTTGTCGATTTTAAATATTTGTTGCCGGAAATGATCACCATTTTTTCTTGCAAACCGATAAAAAAAAGCACCCCGTTTCGATTCGGTCATGTCTTTTTCGTTCAATTGCTCAAGCATTTTGAGCGAAAGCACTTTTTTCCTGAAATTCCCAGGATCAAACTCTTTCTGAAAAATAGCATTATACAATTTTCTGAGTTGTAACATGGTGAATTTCTCAGGAAGAAGATGCTCTCCAATTAAATCGTAACTGGCTTTATAACGGAGTTTTTCAAGGGCTTTTTCTACCATTAGATTATGGTCAAAGATCAGTTTGGGTAGATTGTTTAATGAAACCCAAGTTGCACTGTGTTTTTGGACCAGTTTTTTATTTTTTTCATCGATATTCATCAAAGAATAATAAGCGATGCTGATTACCCTTCCACCCGGATCACGTCCAACTTCGGAAAAAATATCAACCTGTTCCAAAAAAATATTTTCAAGCCCTGAGATCAATGTCAGCACCCTGCGTGCGGCATCGGTAACCGATTCATCGTCGTTGACCCAGCCTCCCAAAAGCGAAAGTTCATCCTTTGCCGGCTCAATCCAACGTTGAAACACCAGCAACTTCAACTCTTCATCTTCATAACCGAAAATGATACAATCGACCGAAACCAATTGTTGTGTGTGCTGGTACATCATGAAAAAATTTTAGGTTGATAATCGGACAACAAATTTAAAAGTATTTTTTACTTTCATTATTTTTAAACCATGTTTTAGAGCATAAACTCGGGCATAATTTTTTTAAATAGAAGTTAATTACAAGATAAAACCATAATATTGTGGCTGAAAAACCAATTTGTGTAGAATTAATATAAATTAACGGACCTTTTTGTAGATACTATTTTGAGTGTTACATTTACACTTCTTTTTCAAGAAAAATAAATTAACCAAAATAATAACATATGACGACACTCGATTGGATTGTTTTAGGAGTTTTCTGCTTAGGCTTGGTTGGGATCATCTTATGGGTTATCCGCCAAAAAGATGAAACTTCATCCGACTATTTTCTGGCTGGCCGTGATGCCACCTGGATTGCAATCGGATCTTCGATTTTTGCATCGAACATTGGTTCCGAGCACCTTGTTGGGCTTGCTGGAGCGGGTGCATCGAGCGGAATGGCCATGGCCCACTGGGAAATGCATGGATGGCTGATTCTGATGTTAGGATGGCTTTTTGTGCCATTTTATGCCCGAAGCGGGGTATTTACAATGCCCGAATTTCTTGAGAAAAGGTATAATGCCAAATCGCGTTCTTTCCTTTCCATCATCTCCCTGGTTAGTTATGTATTGACCAAAGTAGCTGTTACTGTGTATGCTGGTGGTATTGTTTTCAAGGATGTATTCGATATTGAATCGATTACCCTACTAGGGTATAACATCGATTTCTTTTGGATCAGTGCGATTGGCCTTGTGGTCATAACTGGGTTGTATACGACCTTTGGCGGGATGAAGGCCGTACTGTATACTTCTGTTCTTCAAACACCAGTATTGCTTATTGGTTCTATTGCCATACTGGTTATTGGGTTGGTAAAACTGGGGGGCTGGAATGAAATGATGGAGATTTGCCGTGCAACGCCGGTGAATGAATTTGGTGATTCGATGCCCCAATTGATCCGCTCAAAACATGACCCTGAATTTCCCTGGACCGGTGTTCTTTTAGGCTCTGCCATTATTGGTTTCTGGTACTGGTGTACCGACCAGTTTATTGTGCAAAGGGTGCTTTCGGGCCGCGACCAGAAACAAGCCCGTAGGGGTACTATCTTTGGTGCCTACCTGAAACTCACTCCAGTTTTCATCTTCCTGATTCCGGGGATGATTGCTTTTGCTATGAACCAAAAAGGAATGATCAATCTTTCATCGAATGATGCTGCATTTTCGACCCTTGCCAAAGAATTGTTACCAAAAGGCTTTACCGGAATTGTGGTTGGGGGTATCCTCGCCGCGCTGATGAGTTCGCTGGCTTCGTTGTTTAATTCTTCCTCGATGTTGTTTACGGTTGATTTCTACAAAAAGTACCGCCCGAATGCCACTGAAAAGCAAACGGTATTCGTTGGAAAAATGGCTACAGTTGTGGTAGTTATTCTTGGTATTTTATGGATCCCGGTGATGAAAGGAATGGGAAAGGTCTTGTACGAGTATTTACAGGATGTGCAATCACTTCTTGCTCCTGGCATTGCCGCAGTTTTCCTGCTCGGTATTCTTTCAAAGAAAACAACTCCTACTGCCGGGTATACCGGTTTGGTTGTTGGCTTTATCCTGGGGATGTTACGCCTTGGTTTGAAAATATATTATGGCGATACTGTTGGGACTGGTTTTATTTACGACTTGATTGTCGCACCTAACTGGTTACATTACGAAATTGCATTGTTCTTCATAATTATTGCATTGATGGTTATTGTCAGTTTCTTTACAAAGGTGAAAGATGCTGCATTAATCCAGGGATTGTACTTCGGATCGGCAACCGCCGAACAAAAGGCCATTACCCGTGCAAGTTGGAACAACTGGGATGTGATTAACTCAGCCATTATTATTGTAATTATTTTGGTGTTCTACGCTTATTTCTGGTAAAACATAGAGGGCCTGTGAAGATACACAGGCCCTTTTCCTATTTTTTATGAATCCATGAGCTTCTACAATTCCGAAGAAAAATTCAATGTTGCAGTCGATTGCATCATTTTTGGGTTTGATGATGAAGGCTTGAAGTTGCTTTTATTGCAACGTAATTTTGAACCAGCCCTTGGAAAATGGTCCTTGATGGGAGGCTTCCTTAATAAGAATGAAAGCATTGAAGAAGCCGCTTCCAGGGTTTTATTGAACCTTACTGGTTTAAGTAACGTGTATATGGAACAATTGAGCGCTTTTGGAGAAATTGAACGTGATCCGGGTGCCAGGGTGATCTCGGTTGCATATTATGCCCTAATTAATATCAATAATTACGATCGGGATCTGGTAAGAAAATACAATGCTCATTGGATAAAAATCGACCAACTTCCTGATTTGATTTTCGATCATGAAAAGATGGTCAATAAAGCGCTCCGTCGTTTGCGAAGGAAAGCTTCATCAGAACCGGTAGGTTTTAATCTGCTGCCCGAAAAATTCACCCTTCCCCAACTGCAACGCCTCTATGAAGCCATTTACCAGGTAGATTTCGACAAACGGAATTTCAGAAAGAAAATCCTATCGTTGGGTCTACTCGAAAAAATGGAAGAAAAAGATAAAGAATCGTCAAAAAGGGGTGCATTCCTATACCATTTTAACGAACAAAAATACCATCGGCTGGTTGACGATGGTTTTAGCTTTGGATTGTAAGGCATCTTTCTGCTTTTGTGGCTATACTATTCATTAAATAATTCAATTAAACATGCTTGAATCATTAAAACAAGAAGTTTTTAAAGCGAATATTGATCTGGTTGGGCACGGACTTGTAATTTTTACCTGGGGCAACGTGAGCGCAATAGACCGTGTAAAAGGCCTGGTCGTGATTAAGCCCAGTGGAGTGGGGTACAACGAGATGAAAGCGGAACAAATGGTCGTTGTCGATCTTGAAGGAAAGGTCATTGAAGGAACACTCAAGCCTTCGTCGGATACTGCAACCCATATCGAACTTTACAAGGCATTTCCAAATATTGGTGGTGTGGTGCATACCCACTCTACTTATGCTACTGCCTGGGCACAAGCAGGTAAGGGCATACCCAATATTGGAACGACTCATGCTGATTATTTTTCGAATGAAATCCCTTGCACCCGAAAAATGACCCAGGAGGAGGTTTTTGGGCCAGGAGGATACGAGAAAGAAACCGGAACCGTAATTGTCGATTGCTTCAAAGATAAAAACCCCATGGAAATTCCTGGGATTTTGGTTCAGAACCATGGCCCGTTCTCGTGGGGAACCAATGCCCACGATGCTGTTCACAATGCCGTGGTAATGGAACAAGTTGCCAAGATGGCCTTCATCGCGTTCTCGGTTAATCCTGACCTAAGCATGAACCCAATGCTGATAAAGAAACATTACGAACGTAAACATGGCCCCCATGCCTACTATGGCCAGCAATAAGGGCTGCCTTACGAGGTCGTCCCAAGAATAGCTTATAACAAAACAAAATACATTATGTCAAGAAAATATGTAATAGGACTCGATTACGGAAGCGATTCCGTCAGGGCATTGGTAGTTGACGCTGCTACCGGAAAAGAAGTAGCTACCTCGGTTAAATACTACAGCCAGTGGATCGAAGGAAAATTTTGTGATCCTGTTAAGGATCAATATCGTCAGCATCCTAACGACTATGTCGAAGGCCTCGAATATACGGTGAAAGACGCCTTGTCGAAATGTGCCCCTGAAGTAGCAGCGAATGTGGTTGGTTTGGCTTTCGATACCACCGGCAGTACCCCTGTTTTGGTGAATAAAGAGGGAACTCCCCTATCGCTTACCCCTGGTTTTGAAAACAATCCAAATGCGATGTTTGTACTCTGGAAAGACCATACCGCAGTTCAGGAAGCAGCCGAAATCAATACCTTGGCAGCCAATTGGAAGATTGACTATACCCAATTCGAGGGAGGAATATATTCTTCGGAATGGGTTTGGGCCAAAATACTTCATGTGCTTCGCATCGACGAAAAGGTGCGTCGTGCAGCCTATTCGTGGGTGGAGCATTGCGATTGGATGCCTGCCCTGGTTACCGGCAACACCAAACCCGAAGCCATCAAAAGAAGCCGTTGCGCTGCCGGTCATAAGGCCATGTGGCACGAGAGCTGGGACGGCCTTCCCGACGAGGATTTTTTAATCACCCTGGACCCAATTTTAGCTGGTTATCGTGACCGGCTTTTTAGCGAAACTTATACAAGCGACGAGGTAGTGGGCCATCTGACCCCGGAATGGGCTAACCGTCTTGGATTGACTGTCAATGTGCAAGTGGGCGTTGGTGCTTTCGATGCGCACATGGGTGCCGTTGGGGGCGAGGTTGAAAACTATTCACTGATCCGTATTATGGGTACTTCTACTTGCGACATCATGACTGCTCCAATGGACGATGTGGAAGGAAAGTTGATCCCTGGAATATGCGGACAGGTAAACGGATCTGTAATTCCTGGAGCTATGGGACTTGAAGCTGGGCAAAGTGCTTTTGGCGATGTATATGCCTGGTTTAAACGTTTGGTAGCTTGGCCGCTTGGTCTAATCGAGGATAAAGAGCTGGCTCAGAAAATTGAAGATCAGATTATTGCTAAGCTCACCGAGGAAGCAGCCAAACTCCCTATCGAAGGGGCCGAATTTGCTACCGATTGGATGAATGGTCGTCGGACTCCTGATGCCAGTCAGTTGGTGAAAGGTACTATTTCGGGGATTAACCTTGGTAGTACTGCCCCGATGGTATTTAAAGCTCTTGTTGATGCTACTGCCTTTGGATCAAAAGCAATTGTCGACCGCTTTATCGAGAACGGGATTGAAATAAGGCAAGTAATTGCCTTGGGTGGGGTAGCTAAAAAATCGAAATTTGTAATGCAAACCCTGTCCGATGTGCTCGATATGCCAATTAAAGTAGCCAGTTCGGACCAAACTTGTGCTTTGGGTGCGGCTATGTTTGCCGCCGTTAATGCTGGTCTTTATAAAACGGTGGAGCTATCACAAAAAGCGATGGGACAAGGGTTCGAAATTGAATATCATCCCATTCCTGAGAATGTGAGACAATACAAATCTTTGTATGAACGCTATTTGAAGTTGGGAGAAATCACTGAGGAAACGTTTTTTAGCTAAAATGGTAATATAAAGTATACTTTCTTCTCCATTTAAGTCAGCGACTAGTTTTTCTAGTCGCTGATTGTTTTTATTGGGATAGTGCTCTGAAATCAGGAGTAAAAAACCATATTTAACATTATAATTTAAATGGAATATGTTGTAAAACAAGTTTCTTAAGGCAAAAAAAAGTAAAAATGAGTTGAAAAGATGATCTTCATTTCTTATTTTTAAAGCCAGGTACCTTTATGGTATTAAGGTTTTGATAAGCAATTTTTTTGGGGGAATGAATCATGGGAACGAATAGAAGTGGGACTTTAAGTCCTTGCATCGAAAAACCTGTAATAGGTTCAACTTTGTTTATTGCGCTCTTGTTTGTGTGGGTTGCTATTGTCGGGATACACATTGTTATTGGTACCGGTTTTTTTACCAAACCAGTAGTTTGTGAAGAAAACAAAACCGTGTTGTTTTCCTTGGCAGCGTTTACCTATACAATGTACTACTACTCAAAAGACTATCTGAAAAGTCTTTTTGTAAAAAAGTAATCGAATAAAATTGAAATTAAGTTTTGAATACCTCGTCAACAATAGGACGGGGTATTTTTTTAAACAAAAAACCCGGCAGCAAAAACAAGCAACCGGGTAAAGTATTTCTTGTGGGCGGTGAGGGATTCGAAATATGCAATATTTTACAATGTCGCAATACCAACAAAATAAAGTCAAACTAATATACATGCAATATTAATCAATACTTTAAACATTTAGAAACGTTGTGAAATATTTCATATTATTTCAATGAATTGCGGTTATCTTGTGCAAGTATAGTATATTTGCACAAGGATTTGCACAACCCAATAAAAAATCGAATAATATGGCTTCAGTAAAAGCATTCATTAGAACAGCGTCAAAAAAGGCAGAAAAAGTAAATGTTCGTTTCAGG
>CAZSIK010000146.1:0-10517 GCA_964606515.1 uncultured Prolixibacteraceae bacterium | reverse complement strand
AGCGAACCTTTTACCATTACATCGCGGCCGGTTTTCAACATTATGGTTCCTGTATCAAATACTTCCTGGTTACCGGGAAGCCAGATGAACATCCGTTGGACTACGAACCTGTCCGAAAACGTAAGGATTAAGCTGTATCGTCACGACGACTGGGATATAGGTGATACTTTAGTTGTGACTGAGTCAACGCCTAATGATGGTGAATTTATCTGGGATATCCCTGAAAGTATCAAACCAGGGGCTTTGTATGGCATTGAACTCCGATGTGTTACCAATACCCATATTTATACCGGAACTGCTTATTTTGCCATAAAGAATAAAATCACAATTGAAAACCCGGTTGGTACGGTAACTTGGGAAAAGGGCAAGGAGTACCTGATCAAATGGAAAGATAATTTTGCTGAAAATGTCAATATAAAAATGTATGGAGCCGAGGCATTCTATTCTGATATTGTTCTTGATACTCCTAGCGATGGAGCTTATTCTTGGACAATACCTTCGGATTTTCCTTCCAACTCGGTATATAATATCAGGATCAGTAAGGTTGGCGATGAAACAGTTTTTGGCAAGACCAATTACTTCAATATAATTGAACCATTATATATTAATATCGAAAAACCCGAGCCTAATACCAATTGGCAAAAGGGCCAAAATTATTTCATAAAATGGAATGCCAATACAGGGGCTTATTTTAAGCTTGAATTGATTGATTTCAGCCAATCGCCACCGGCAGTGCATTTGATCGATCAATATACCGGACAGGGCTATTATGGATATGAATGGACCGTTCCGGGTGATTTGATCGCCCATAACCAATATAAGATCAGGGTCTCGGAAGCCCCTAACTGCATGGTTAGTGGGTTAAGTGAATTTTTTTCCATAACGAACAGTCCTACAATTACGGCTACCGTTCCCAACAGCAGAACCAGCTGGCAAACAGCCACTACCCAAACCATTCAATACTCCGATAACCTGAATGGAAATGTTAGTATCTACCTACATAAACGTTCCCAAACGCCCACCTTGGTGGAAACTATTGCACAAAATGTTCCCAGTACAGGAACGTATTCCTGGGGAATTCCTCAATATTTAACACCCGGTAATGATTACTTTATAAAAATGGTTTCGCAGGAATACGGTTTTCAACGGAATTCGGATGATTTTGAACTGACCCAGGGTAACTTTATCTATCTGACGTTGCCGGATAAGAGATCTGCTTGGGAAATAGGAGATAACCAAACCGTTACCTGGGTACATAATTTTCCAAAAATCACCTATCTAACCATTCAGGTCAAGAAATATTCCATGGGAATCAATCAATTGATCCACGAGGAAAGTACCTTGCTTAACAATAGAGAGTACAGTTGGACCATTCCCTCTGATTTGCCGCCGGGATCGAATTATTATCTGACCATTTCGGTGATAAACAATGCATTGGCTTGGGATAACTCCGATCAATTTATCATTAAAAATGGCAGCAACAGTTATGTGTCCTTACTTCAACCCGATTCTACAGCTTCATGGAAAATTGGAACCCGACAAAAGATTTTCTGGGATAAAAACTTTTTCGAAGCAGTAAATCTCGCGGTGAGAAAGGGTGGTGTCGATGTGTTGAATTACAACAACCTAACGGCCGATAGCCTCGAATTTCTTTTGCCCGGAACCTTAGTGCCCGGGAATGATTACACGATTCAGGTTTCGAGGGCCGACAGCGCTGAGATTAATGATATCAGCCAAACTTTTGAAATATTGCCTGCCGATTTTATAAGGTACATCCAATCGCCCACAGGATACCGGGGAGGCGACACTGCAACCATTGTCTGGGAAGATAATATTCCCGAAAATGTCAAAATTGAGCTGATCCATGCCGACACAGTTTACCATCTTATAACCCCTTCGGCTGAAAGCAATGGAAGCTTCTTATGGGCTGTTCCTGGAAATTTCCCAATCGACAGGTCTTTTATTATCAAAATAACAAGTATTGAAGATTCAAATTTGTCGGGATCGTCAGGTGGATTATGGGTAAACTTTCCTTACTTCATGAAATTTACCACCCCGGTTGCCGGTCAGGTTTGTTTAAGCGACAGTACTTACGAGGTGCGATGGGAACATAATTACACAACTACCACCTATGGTAAGTTGGAATTGTACAAAGGCGATTCTGTAGTCTGGGTTATGAGCCACCCACTATTCAGCAATGGTTTTGGTTATTGGGATTGGACGGTGAATATTTTATACCAGGATTTTCCTCCTGGAAACGATTATCGTATTAAAGTTTCGCACCTCGACCGCCCTGACCTGTTTGTCTTCAGCGATCCTTTTTCCTTAATCAATTGCCATTTGATTGATTTCTCAATTGGCGCCGATACCACAGTCTTTGTCAACGACAATATCACCCTTATTCCAACCGATGGTTTTGAGAGTTACGAATGGTTACCTTACCATGTGAGCGATCAGATTGTTTATTTGCCTCCCGAAGTGGGTGAAAACGAAATTATCTGTAATGCAACCTATGTTGAAGGATGTGAAAAATCGGACACGATCATAATTACCGGGCTTCCTCAACCCTGTCGTGCCGATGCTTCATTCAGTGTTAACCAACACAATAGCAATAATCTTTGTGCCACCTATACTTTTGCTTATGCCAATTCCTCCTGGTATAATTACCAGTTGATCTGGGATTTTGGTGACGGTACTGTTGTTGAAGCGCAGAGTTTGGAGATTGAACATACCTTTCCTGGTCCCGGAAATTATCAAGTAACTTGCAGGCATTTTGACCCTGATTATCCCGATTGCAAAGATTCCGTTTCGGCAAACATCATTGTTGCTTCTGCTCCTATTGTTGAGTTCCGGCAATCCATTTCGGTCGACACCCTTACCTTGATTGCAAGTATTGAAGGTTCAGGCGAATACCAGATTGAATGGTTGCTCGATGGAACTCCCATTGAAGAGGATTATAATAAAACGCTGCAAAACAACGATACCCTTATGGTTGTTTTTCCAGCCAACGAGGTCTATCGTATTGAAGCACAATTAATCGATACCTTGGGCGGTTGCCGTTATAATGGCTTTAATACAGAAATCAGAATTACCGATATTCCGCCTTGCCGAAGCACAACAGGCTCGTTTGCTTTCCGTCCGTTGGAGGGGTACGGCTCGGGTAACCGGAGCGATTTCCGGTTTAGGGGTGAAGTCAACAGTTCGCTCGAATGTTACAACGTTTCCTGGAATATGGGGGATGGAGCCGAAGAACTGACCGATACTTTGGATTTCACCTATAATTTTAAGCCGGGAACCTATTATGTTACCATGAAGCTGAACAATTGTGGTGAGTGCGAATTCTCGTATACTGATACCGTGGTGGCCGGAGAACGGCTCGACCCGGGACTTCCCCGCTTGATACAGGCTTGCGACCAAACCCAACTTGATGCCATGGAAGGGGATATTGGTTATTTCTGGAGCGACAGCACAACCAACAGGAGCCTTCTGGTAACCGAAACCGGCGAATACTGGGTGATGCTGGTCGATAAGCAGGGCTTTTACAGCTCCGATACCAGCCTGGTGACTATCTTTAACTCGCCGGTTGCTACGCTCGATTCTCTACCATTATTATGCAGCAGCGACATGCAATACCTTTTGAGCGAAGGTAAACCGGTGGGAGGAATTTATATTGGAACTTACATTTCAGGAAATGCCTTCGATATTTCTGAAGCAGGAGCTGGCTTCCATCAGGTTGTTTATTATTTTGAGGATGAACACGGGTGTTCCGATTCTGTATCTTCTATATTGGAGGTGGAAGCAGCAGCCCCTGGCAGAAGGTTGGTTCAAAACCAAATTCTTTCTGGAGGAGTCTATTTTACTGGCGATTCGATTATCGCAGGTGGTCAGGTTGATCTAACCAACCCGTTCGGACCGGTTTGGGTGCAAACGGGTGCCGATGCTTACTTCAAGGCAGGAACGGTAATTTTGTTGAAACCTGGAACCCATATTCAAGAAGGAAGCCGGTTCAGGGGAGTAATATTGCCTTTAAGTTGTGTTGAAATACCCGAGAAGAACATCTTCCTGGTGGATGCCTCTTCAAAAATGGAGTCTGGAATAATTGCTGTTCCAAATCCTACAAGCGGTATGGTTAAATTCATTTGTCAGGCCGACAAATTGGAACAGTACCATGTGGAAGTATACAATAGCCGCGGGCAATTAATCATCAGTCGAAAAAATCAAGTTATTACACAAACGATCCTCGATTTGTCGGATTATCCTGAAGGGATTTATTACGCAAGGTTCTCGAATTCAAAAACAAAAACAGGGATCAAGTTGCTGAAAAGGTAAACAAAGTTGGTTTACTTTTTTATCAGTCTGAACACTGAAGTTTGCATTTGTTTTTCGCCCGATAATTTAAGGAGATACACTCCAGGTTCCAGAGAAAAGGGTTGAAGATCGATCCAGCTAATTTGCTGGTTCGGCTCCAGTTTGGTTGATGGCAACATTACCTTTCCTGAGATATTGGTCAAACAGTAGCTTACTTTTTCGTTTTCCAACTTGGGAAGGTCAATAAATAGCAAATTTTCGACTGGATTAGGGTATACTTTCACTGTATGGCCCAATTGGTTGAATGCAGGCTCGCTGCTATCCGACAATGATACGGATTTCATGTTTTTTTCTTCGCACGACTTATCACGATGAAATACAACCGAACCTTGAATGATGGCTTCAGTAGCCCTTTCGTATGATTGCCTACCAGGTTCATTATCATAAACTATAGTGCCGTTTGAATCCCAAAGCAGGATTCTGAACAGGTCGGGGTTCTTCTTTCCGGTGATTTGACCATCAACAAGCGAGACCACAAAGGTGTACCCGGGAATGTTATTTACGCTTGCTTTTCCACTAAAAAGGGCCATATCGTTAACGACTACCAGCCAGTCCAAATCGTTGGAGTGTACCTTGAAATTGGCCTTATTCAGGTGAAAAGTTAAATTTCCTTGTAGCTTCCCCTGAGGATTGTATTGAGCCACGAACCCGAAATTGGCTTTCTCAGATTTTGTTAAGCCTGCCCAGTCGCCCGGTTCCGATCCGATCCATCCTCCTCCGGTTACCGAACCTCCACAAGGATTAACGATCACAAGGTTGATGAAGGTTTCTGATGCCGTCAGCCCGCAAACATCGGTCAGGGTGAGGGTAAGGTTGTATATTCCTGCTTCGGGATACGAGAAAGTCCCGGTAATTTTGTTATTTTCAATCAGGCCGGGTGTGGTGATCCCGTTCCCCCAATTCCATTCGGCGTAAAAAATGTTGCTGTCTGAAAAATTGGCTTCAGCATAAACTGTCTCATCGGTGTTGAACAAAGGGTTGATCTGGATAGGATCGAGTACAGGAGGATTGTTGAACAAAGTAACAACTGCTGTTGCCGACCCTGTATTGCCGCTGGCATCGGAAGCAAAAAGCGTTACTGTATTTTCGCCTACGTTGGCGCAGGTAAGTAACGAAGGCTCAGTCCACAAGCGGGTAAGGGTACAATTGTCGAACGAACCCTGGTCAATCATCTCAGGGGTGATCGGCACATTTCCTGTTTCATCTGGTTCCAGCCTTAGGTTTCTGGTTAAAACCACCGGAGGAATTTCATCTGTAACGAGTACGTTGGCATGACAAGATGATTCGTTTCCATAGGAGTCTCTTACAAATAGTGTTACAGTGTTGTTCCCGAGTTCGTTACATGAAAATGAGGTTTGACTGGCTGAGAAAGTTAAGGAGCAGTCATCGCTCGATCCATTATCAAGGTCAAGCGCGTTGATGGATGCCTTGCTATGTTGGTCAAGATTGACTGCTATATCTTTACAACGGGCAATAGGCGCTGAAACCTGAATTTGAATTTCCATTCTTGCGTTTGCCTGTTGTTGTTCCGTATTCATCAAGCTTACTGAAATTTGCCTGGCTTCGGAAGAAGTACCGCAAGAATTTGAATAGGCGAGTCGTTGTAAAATTGCGGTAATAATTTCATCATTTACAGCATTGCTCTCGACGATAAAATTATCGATATACATGGTAGAGCCAGCTGCCCTTCCTCCAGTAAAATCGTAGGTGCCAGAAACGAAAACCATTCTGTATTCACCGTTATTGGGAATGGAGACAGCAGAGGTTGCCCAGGGAGAGTAACCTGAATCATCGGTGCCGGTTTCATCAATCAGCACAGTAACCTCCTTGGTGTTCACTTCGATCAGGTAAGCAAAAATATCGAAGGCATCGCTACCTGCATAAGCCCTCCAATCGAAAGAAACCCGGTCGTTTTGTTGGGCTATAAAAGTTGGACTATAGACATAAGGACCATGCACCACATCGAATTTTTCCCTGGCAATCAGGTTGCTTCGAAAGTGTAAGGCAGAAGTACCATGACTGGCCACCTTGCTGCTGGGTTCGATCCTGATGCCGGTTAGCAGATAGGGGAAGTCTGAGTCTCCATCATTGTTCAGATAGGGCGTAGGTGTTGGATCATCGGGCGAGATTTCACCCAAGATGGGGCTAACTCCTAAGTCAACAATGCTGTTAACTGCAGTCCAGTTTTCAAAACCTTCTTCAAAAGAGGTTCTATGAATTTTCAATCCAAAATTGATTTTTAGATTTTGACCATCCAGTCCGCTTTCCTGTTGATCGATGGATCCAATATTTTCTTTGCCATTTCCATTTCCCAGGTACAAATTTCCATTTGAAACTGAAAGAGCTCCATCTTCTTCAGGATTCTGATCACTCAGAATTTCTAACCGATCGCCAATGGATTTGTTTTCAATACTTACCCTGAGGAACCCTCCGCCATAAAAACCTCCTTCGGATACTACAGCATGGGTACCAAATAAAACCGGTGTTGATCCTTCTTGATAAATGGTGTCGACAAGGTTGCTGATATTTTGGCTATACAAGGGTTTGGAAACGAGAATACTACCCAATACCAATATTTTGATGATTGCCGAAATTTTCTTCATGGCTTTTATTTAACGAGGGTTAATGCTAATATTAAACAATTCGGCTTTTGTTATGATGGCTGGTCCTGAAAGTTCAGAGACCAATATTCTCAATGGTTGTTCCTCCGTAAGGTTGCAACTGGCTTCAACCGAGGATTTTTTTTCAAGCGAAAGAGAAATCATCATTTCGTCGGGACTTTTCATGAGTTCTTTCTCATGGTTATAAAGCTTATATTCCCATGATAAATCAATTTTATAATCTGAAGTATTGGAAGCTTTAAATAAAAGATAATGAAATTGAAGCTCGTCGTCGATGGGACAAATTATGCTTTGGTACGAAATTTCTATCTGCTCGTTTTGGTAACAGATACTCCATCCCTCCTCGTTTTGTGTAAGCTCAGCCGAAACAAAAACTGTTTCCTGAGAAAATGAATGTACCGTGCACAATAATAGAGCAAGCCAAAGTAGAAAAATAAAATTTGTTTTCATAAAGTCAATGATCAGAATTAATTTTCAGCATAAACTCCCACAGTTTTATGCATTTTGCCTGATCAAAACCATTATTCTCTCTAAAACAACTTCATTTGAAAACGGGCACAAATATAGGGTCCTTCTGCATCGAAAGCAAATAAAATTGCTTAATTGTTGCATACATTGCATCAAAATAAAGCATTATTTTACGGTTTATACAATTTTTATAAAAATGAATGTTTGTTTAAAGGTTATTTCAACAGTTCTTTTTTGTTTATTTATTCAAACGGGTTTAGGTGTAAACAGTTCAATCAAAATATTGCTTAGTTCGGAACGTGGGTTTTATAGCGAAACTTTTCAGCTTTTTTTATCTTGTAGCGATCCCACTGCAAGTATAAAATATACAACCGATTGTTCTCATCCAACAATTAAAAATGGTATAGCTTATACTGCTCCGATTGAAATTTCAACGACCACAATTATAAAAGTGCTTGCTTTTTCTAATGGAGATTCTTCAATGGTCGAGACCCATACTTTTCTTTTTCCTGATGGGTTGAAGAAGCAAACCAACAATCCTGCAGGATATCCGGCGACATGGGGTGGTTCCTCGACCGTTGCTGCCGATTACGAGATGGATCCAACCATTCTTAATCACCCTTCCTACTCAGATCAACTAACCGACGCGTTGAAGTCGCTTCCCGTACTTTCATTGTCAATGCCGATTGATGAATGGTTCAACCCAAGAACAGGACTCTATGTAGGATATCCCAATTCATCTGAGACCAGGGAGAAACCTGTTTCGGCCGAATTCATTTATTCCGACAACAGTAAGAATTTTGCTATTCGTTGTGGCGTGCAAAACCAGGGTGGAACCAGCATTGTGAACTGGAAAGTCCCCAAGCAATCGATGCGGCTCCTCTTTAAAGAAGAATACGGCCCCAAAAAATTAAACAGGAAACTGTTTCCCGATTCCGACATTGAATCGATCAATACTTTGGTGGTTGATGGTTTTTTGTATTCATGGGTTCATATTAGCGACAAGAAACAATGGGAAACCTCGTTGTTTTTCAGGGACCAGTTGTGTTCCGATATGCAGAACGCGATGGGCGGAGTTAGTTTCCATGGAATCTATGTACACTTGTTCATCAATGGTTTATATTGGGGACTATACGATCTGCACGAACGACCCGATGAAGACTTTATGGCTGAATATTATGATGCAGAAACTGCCGATTTTGATGTAATCAAACACAATTACAGGACCCTTGTCGCCGGATCGAAAGAAAGTTACCTGAAATTATTGAGTGAAGCCAGAATGGGTTTTTCAACAACGGAGTCGCTTGATAATATTAAAAAATACCTCGACTTGCCTTCGTTCATCGATTACATGATTCTTAACTTTTATCTGGGCAATTTCGACTGGGCGCATCAGAATTATTATGCCGCTATTAATAAAGTATCGGGTATCGGCTACAGGTTTTATACCTGGGATGCAGAGCATGTAATGCGATTTTCGGATGTAAATTACGATGCTACCAAAAAGAACGACAATGGGGGCCCGACCGAAATCCATACTCTGTTAAAAACAAATGCTGAGTATCGTATGATGTTCGCTGATGCTTTTTACAAACACGCGTTCAATAACGGTGCGTTGACCATCGAAAATTTCGAAAAGAGCTTTTTTTACAGAAAAAATGAAATCGATCTGGCTACCATTCTCGAATCGGCCCGCTGGGGCGACCATCGCAAGGCATTAAGCGGGGTAACTTATACCCGGAACGATCATTGGATTCCTGAAGTAAATAAGGTGCTAACCAGTTACATCCCTAAAAGGAGGGACATTGTAATCAAGCAACTTCAGCGTAATGATAATTTATTATATCCTAACACCTTACCTCCTGTATTTAATATAAATAGTGAGATGGTAAAAGCAGGAGAAACCATTAAGATAAGCAATCCGAATACCAAAGCAGGGACTATTTTTTTTACTACCGATGGTTCCGATCCCCGGCAAAAGGGTGGGGCGGCTGTTGGCCATGTATATCAAAGTGCTATCGTTGTCGATGATGCTTCCTTGATTAAAGCCAGGGTGCTGACTTCGGGTACAAACGAATGGAGCCCGCTGCTTGAAGGGTATTTTGTTCCCGAAAACAGGTTGAAAAGTTTGATGATTTCGGAAATCATGTACAATTCTGGATATAACGATCTTGAATTTATTGAATTATTGAATGCTGGCGACCAGAACCTGAACCTGATTGGGATTTCGTTTACCGATGGGGTGGAGTATACATTCCGTAATAACGCAACATTAAAGCCTGGTGGCTATATCGTGTTGACCAATAATATGGATCTTTTTAACGCGCTGTATCAATTTAAAGCTTACGATGTGTATCAAAAAAACCTTAGCAACAAAGGCGAAACCCTTCTTTTATCCGATTATTGTGGGAATGTAATCGACTCGGTGAGCTATCTCGATGCGCTGCCCTGGCCAGGTCAGGCCGATGGAAAAGGGAGGTCGTTGGAGCTGATCAATCCAAACCTCGACAATTCGCTCGCTTCAAACTGGTGGGCATCAACCAATTTGTATGGTTCTCCTCAGGAATATCTACCGGCGGTTTCAGCCAATGAGGCTCAACAGTATGTTACAAAGATGGTGGTTTACCCCAATCCCGCCCGGAGCAAGGTCAATATTGGACTGGTTAGCTTCGATAAACTTATAAATAAAGAGCTGAGCATAGAATTCTTCAACGCTTCGGGACAGCTTGTGAAAATGGTTGAAGTTCTTTGTTGCGGGCCATCGATCGAGATCGATGTAACTGATATGCAGGCTGGGGTATATCAAATCAGGCTCAGCTCAGGGAAGGGGAAAGTCGGTGCAGGAACCGGTAGGTTGGTAAAGCTCGACTGAGGAATTTAGGTTCATTTCCTTATTCTATAAGGAATCATTAAAAAAAAACTTCAAGCACTTTTCGAAAAAGATAATAATACTATATTTGCACCGCAAAACAGAAAAGCGGGTTTCCGTTAAAAGTTCTGAACAAGATGGCGAGGTAGCTCAGCTGGTTAGAGCGCATGATTCATAATCATGAGGTCGCC
>CAZSIK010000145.1:0-10613 GCA_964606515.1 uncultured Prolixibacteraceae bacterium | reverse complement strand
TCCACAGGTAATTATTGCCCCAGTATTGCCAGTCCTGGATAATGCCATCGAGCGGCACGCCCAGTTCACGGTACTTTTTCACCACGCCAACCGTTTCGTCCTGACTCTTGTAGCGTTCTTTGCTCTGCCAGTAGCCGTAAGTCCACAACGGAAACATGGGAACCTGGCCGGTAAGGTCGCGCATTTGAGCCACTACCCCATCGGCATTGCCACCGAACATGAAGTAATAATCGATACCGTCGCCAACTTCAGAAAGGAAGACGGTTTCTTCGGGTGTGTCGGTAAAATTGGTAGGCGAATAGTTGTCCCAATACAGGCCATAACCCTTTGCCGACTGGAAGAAGGTAATGTAATCGTCGGTATTGCCCTGTACCATGCGTAGTTTGACGTTGCGTTGCGACATTTTGCCCTGTTGCTGAATACCAAGACCGTAAATGGGTTCATCGGGGTCCAGCACAAAAGCCTGTCCAACGCTATAGGTTTTCACCCCGGCATCGTTAAAATCGGCAAAAGAGGTGCCCGATTCTTTCTCGTTGATGAGCTTGTTGCCCTTCTTATTTTTAAATGAAACCCGGCCATTTTGGAGGTCCACCACCACTTCAAGTCCATCACTTTTCATGATGAGTTCATTGGCCTTTTGCATTATTTTAAGCTTGATGGTTTGGGGCGTTTTCACAACTGCAAGGCTTTTCTTGCTAAAGGAAAGCCCCTTTGGCCACTTCTGAACCCGCACCATAGTGGGGCTGAAAAACTGGATTTCTACTTGAAATGCCGACACTTCGGCCTTGGCTCCCATTGGGGTCTGTTGCCAATTTTGCGTATGGCCCAAGAAACCAATAAAGAACAAGATCAGGAAAAAACAAATGTGTTTCATAAATTAAGTTTATTAAGGCTGAATGTTCAAAAATAGCAAATTACTTTAATAAAGGCTAAGACAAAAAGAAAAGACAATGGCAAGGAAATCCTTGCC
Organism: uncultured Prolixibacteraceae bacterium; assembly: GCA_964606515.1. Classification (GTDB taxonomy): domain Bacteria; phylum Bacteroidota; class Bacteroidia; order Bacteroidales; family Prolixibacteraceae; genus CAZSIK01. The sequence goes on along the minus strand of CAZSIK010000145.1, from coordinate 9,643 downwards.
ATTGAAAAAACTAAACCTAAGTATAAAAACAGACTGAATCTTCCTGTTCTCTTTCAGGAATTTAAAAGTTAATAAATCAAATTCCATTCATTAAAGAGAAGACTAAGCCTTTAACAAGCAATTTTTATTTGTATGCTTCATTTTGATCGCACAAATCATTTTTCATTAACTCGTCGGTCGGGATCGGCATATCCATTTTCAACAGTTCGAAATCGAAAATACGGTTGGTTTGCCATGCATCCTGAACGAGTGGGTTGGTATTGGGATAACCAACACCTTTGGGATAGTTGCGGCTGATGTGGTCTTCGATGAAGCCCGAACGGATCAGGTCGGGAGCAAGAGTCCACTCAGTATTGAATTCCTTACGGCGTTCCATGCCAAGGGCTACGAGCCATACAGGCGAGGTAAAGCCTTTATCAGCTTTGAGTTGGGTATAATAGGTCTGTGCATCGGGAACGGTAACTGTCGTTTCGTTGAATGGCAATGGATATTCAGTGGGTACTTTTACTGAATTATCTCCTTTTTCGAGATAGAACGAAGCAAGAGATTTATAAAATGGAAGGTAGGTTGCAGTTAAAGCATCTTTTTTACCTACTTCAAGATTACCCCATGCCCTGTTCCTGATTTGGTTAATAATGCCCCATGCAGTGGCATCGCCAGCACCGTTCAGTTGGAACAAACATTCAGCATAATCGAGCAATACATTAGCATACCTCTTATAATAAATTTGTTGTGGCCCCCACATACCATTCCAGTCTGCGCGGCAAGAACGCCAGGTTTTCAAACTCCAGACCGAAGGGGCCGCTTCACCGTTCATATAGAAGTGATAATGGGTATTCAATGAATCGGGTACAGTAAGTTTTTGTTGAAGGTAAGGATTGTAGCCATAATTGGTGGCTGATTTCCAATCGGGATTGATGTTCTTGATTTCACCAGTACAAGCCGATGCTTCGCGACGTTTGTCACCCGGTTCATAGCAACTCCACCATTCCCATGACAAGTACAAGGTACCCCAACCGCCAAGGGAAGGACAAGCGGTAAAATAGGTCATCCAGGTGTGGGCATCGGTAAGGTTGGCCCAACTGTTCCATTGCGAACCTTCGTCCAACACTTCTTCCCAGATGCATTCTTTCGTCCAAACTGCGCCCGGATCCCAGAGGGTCGTAAACGAAGGATTCAATTCGTATTTACCGCTTTCGATAACTTGTTTGAAAGCATCATGGGCTAACTGGTAGTTGGCCTTGGCCTGTTCAGGTACCCGATAAGCTTTCCACATATAAGCCTCGCCAAGATAAGAAAGGGCAAAACCTTTTGTACAACGGCCATATTCTCCACTCAGGGGATCCCATTCGAGTTTATCAACGGCAACCTTTAAATCATCAATAATGAAATCCCACATTTCAGTATAATCTTTTGCACGTGCTTTTGCAGGGGTATTGACGTAATTTTCACCGGTTGCCAACATGGGTACACGACCAAATGCCTTGGCCAACCACATGTAAAAGAAAGAACGAATTGAACGAGCCTGGCCTTCAAGTGAAGTTTTCAAAGCAGGAGTAATATTTTCGGCTTTGCTCAGTCCATCGAGAAAATCGTTACAACGGCAAATTGCCTTGTAAGCATGTTTCCAGCCACTTAATAATTCAGGACTTCCTGGATTCCAGTTTTGGGTATTCCAGTCTTTGTCCCATCCTGTAGCCTGGGTATCCATGGTGGGGTGCCCACCGATGAATAAATTGGGTTTAATCCCCCAGTCGCCATTAGTTTCCGTAACCGGCAGCATCATATCGTAACAACCCACTAAACCCGCTTTGGCATCATTGTCGGATTTAAACATTTGATTGGCATCAAGGATCGAATAATGATCAACTTCCAAATAATCGTCACAGGATGTCACTCCTATCAACAGGAAGAAGCAGGCAATTTGAAATATTTTTTCTATTATATTTTTCATAATATTATCAGTATTAATAATGGAACAATTAGAATTTAATGTTCAAACCAACGGAGAATGTACGTGGACTTGGATATCGACCGGCATCCAATCCTGTATAAAGAACACTACCACGTCCGATTTCAGGATCACCGTATTTATTATATGGTGAGGCGCAGAATAAATTCTGAACAGCTACATAAATGCGGGCACTTTGGGTATTAATGGCATCCAAGAACGATTTATCGAAATTGTAGCCTATTTGAATGGTGCTGAGTTTAAAGAAATCACCTTTTTTAACCCAGACATCCGATCCGCGCATATTGTAGTTCAAATCGAGGAAGGACAATTTAGCCATGGTGGTACTCTTATTTTCCAAAGTCCATGCATTTTCCGAAGCTTCGTTCAACAAGTTCGGGGTTGTGCCATTGTCGCTCGGGAACATATTCGACAAGGTCATGGCTGAATAGGAGTAGATCTTTTGACCCATTACACCGTAAGAATAGAGAGAGAAATCCCAATTTTTGTATGAAGCGCTAAGGTTTAAACCATAATTGACTTTTGGGAAACCATCGCCTAAAATGGTCATGTCATTTTCGTCGATGAATCCATCGGGTACATCTTTAGGACCGGAGATATCTTTGTATTTGAAGTCGCCAGGGCCGGTTTGTGCATTTTGGTACTGACTATGGCCAGCTGCTTTAGCAGCTGCATTAGCAGCGTCAACTTCAGCTTGTGACTGGAAAATACCATCGACTTGATATCCATAGAATGAACCTACAGCATAACCTTCGCGGCAAATGGAATGGTTGTTCCAGTGGGTACCTGAAGTAGCGCCAATTGGACCTACATCGGAACCGTCGTTGGTTGTACTTGTATTTTCATTGTATAAATCGGCTCCCATCGAAATGACCTCATTTTTGATTGTTGAACCGGTTAAAGTAGCACCAAACGAGAAATCACGATTGATTTTCTTTTTATAATCGATACTGAATTCGATACCCTTGTTTTGGATTTCACCATAATTGGTATAAACCGAAAGGTAACCAGCCGATGGACGAATAGCCTGATCCAGCAAAAGGTCTTTCGAGGTACGCACAAAATAATCAAGGGTAATGTTCAGGTTGTTACTTAATAAACCAAGGTCAAGCCCGATGTTGGTTTGTTCGTTGGTTTCCCATTTCAGGTTGGTATCGACTAAGGTTTTTACAAGGCCATTGGCTGTCTGACGGGCTGAACCAATCCCTGCAACCCCGTTTTGTCCATAAAAATAGTAAGCAATTGTATTCGAGGTCAATGCTGCAACAGATTTGTCGGTTGGACCGCCGGAGTTACCGGTTTGTCCCCAACCTAAGCGAAGTTTAAGGTTGCTGATAGTTGAACTACCTTTCAGGAAATCTTCTTCAGAAATACGCCATGCAGCTGCTGCCGATGGGAAAGTACCCCAACGATTACCAGCACCAAAATTGGATGAACCATCACGGCGTACGGTACCAGTAATAATATAACGGTCTTTTAAGCTATAGGTGGCACGTCCGAAGTAGGATACCCCACGTGATTCGAGATCATAATAACCGCCTCCGGTTTTTGTGGTAAGATCGCTGGTCAGACTTATATCGCGGATGTTTTCGCCCGGGAAATCTTTAGCTGTAGCATTGACATGAGCACCGAAACTGTTGCTGATTGAATTACCAGCCATCACAGTCAGGTTGTGGATGTCGTCCTTATAGTTATAAGTTAAATAGCTTTCCAAAGCCAGTCTGTTACTTTGGTTTTGGCTGATATCCAACTGATAACGTGCATCGTAATTGTATAGCACAACAGGGGTTACGCCATCAGGCATAAAGCGTTTTTTGTTTCCAAAGAAATTCTGAAAACCACCTGCAAAATAATTGTATGAAGCAATTGTTTTAAAGTTCAAACCTTTAAAAAACTTAATGTTGGCATAAGCGCTGGCCAAAACCTGGTTGTTCTTTGAAATACCATTATTTTCCATTTGTTCGGCATAAATGTTATTTCCCAGCATCCCGTCGTGAGCACCTACATTACCTTGAACGGGTGAGCCATAAGTGCCGTTACTATTCACCACATTGGGGCTTACATACTGGTTGGTTACAGGATCGACATAATCCATGGTCGGGCACATGAAGGCCCAGTCGCGTAAAGAAGAAAGGTTGCCATTGTTGCCAATACCAGCATTGCTACCCTGTGATTCGGTATGGACAAAGTTGACATCGCCACCAATTTCAAGAAAGTTGGCTGCTTTTGTAATTACACTGGCACGAGCTGTGATCCGGTTCATATTTGAATTCACCACGATCCCATCGTTGTTCAAATAGCTTAACGAAAAATTAGATTGGGTTTTGTCTGTTCCCCCTGAAGCCGAAAGGTTATATTGCTGCCTGAGCGAAACACGACTCATCTCCTTTTGCCAATCGATGGTTTTTCTCTTACCATCGTATTGCGCGTCAAAAACTTGGTTTTGAAGAACTGCTCCATCATTGGCACGCGCAGCCCTGATATTTTTAGCATACTGATCGGCATCGGTAACATCTAAGGTTGATGCTAAAGTTTGAATGCCATAATCGACCGAAAAAGTGATATTCGAGGTACCGGTTTTACCACGTTTTGTAGTAATCATGATTACCCCATTGGCACCAGCAGCACCATAAATTGCTGTAGCGGAAGCATCTTTTAAGATTTCAATGGTCTCTACATCGCTTGGATTAAGGAAATTGGCATTGGTTCCAACTTGTACCCCATCGATCACGTACAGAGGATTTGCGCTTCCGTTAATTGTGGCTACCCCACGGATACGAATCGCCGAATTGGCATCGGGAGCTCCATCTTGTGCAGTTACCATAACACCCGCTGCAGAGCCTTTTATCGCCTGAAGGATATTGACAGGAGCTTTTTTCATCATTTCCTCAGCATCGACTGAAACCACAGAACCCGAGATATCGCTCTTCCTGATGGTACCATAACCTACAGCAACCACTTCTCCAAGGTCGAGGGTTTCATCTTCAAGCTTAATATTAATCACGCTTTTGCCTTCCACGAGAACATCCTGGGCTTTCATCCCCACAAAAGAAAAATGTAAGGTAGCATTTGCAGGTACATTATCAAGCCTGAATTTACCATCAATATCGCTGATGGTTCCATTCGAGGTACCTTTTACTACTACCGAAACTCCGGGAAGTACAACACCTGAACCATCGGTCACCTGACCTGAAACCTGATTCTTCTGTTGCTGAATTAGTTCAGAATTAGCTTCACCAGTACCAGATGCCCATACCGATACCTGACCAAAACAGGCACAAAGGCTAAGCATGCATACCAGTTTGAAGAAATTCGTGGGAGCAAAACCTTTTCTTCCGGAAAAGATTTTAAGGGCTCCACCCTTTCGATTTTTTTTCATCATAAGTTCAATTAGTTAATAAAATTTATTAAACATAATAATATAATTACAGTCGTAATTAGTTTTACAAGTAAATAAGTAGAGTAGATCAGAACATCAATCCAACTCTTTAAAAATTCTAATTAGTTAGTTGCTTCAAAAGTAAGCGGCCTATTGTGGCTACGTATTCAATAACAGATAAACATTTTTATATTTCGGTTACTTCTTCTTTAATTTTAAATACAGGATTTATAATTTCAGACACAACACAATAAGATAAAAATCATAAACAACTATCATTCTGTTCTTTATGAAATTGATTGCTTTTAGGTTCAAACTGAATTCTTGCAGAAATCGGCACTATCTGTAGGAAAATTCTGCAGGAAAATAAGGAAAAAGTTATTGATCATTGGATAATAAGTCACAAACTGAAAGCGGGATATAAGACATTTTGTTTGCCCCCCAGAATTCACTTGACCCAAATTGCTTCCAGAGAATTTTCTGCGAAAAGGCGCGATCTGCGGGAAAATTGATCCTGTTAGGCTTAGTTTAACTTAATCAAAAGAAAACAAGCATCCAAAAAATAAACATGCCGAAGTCGGAGAAAAGCCATTTGGCTAGAAAACAGGTACGAAACTGCCTCAATTTTTGCGCGTGGGTCGGCAAGTACATAGAAAAGTTCGCTTGGCGATTTTCCATAGTATTTTCTGAATACGGTACTAAAATAGCCTACACTGGCAAAGCCGCAAAGTTCGCTCACTTCAGTTATTGAGTAGGTTCTAGATTTCAATAATTCTAGCGAATGGTTGAGCCTTACTACTTTAATAAATTCGGTGGGCGATTGACCGGTTAACGATTTTACTTTTTTGTACAAAAGAGAGGGGCTCATGTTCATGGCTACGGCAAACAAATCCTTGTTAAATTCAGAATTTGCCATGTTGGCCCTGGCTACATCAAGAACGTCCTTTAAAAATTTGTCGTTCAATTTATTTTCCATTAAAGGCTCCGACTGGTTCCATTTTATCAGTTTCATCGCCTTTTCGTGAACTGCTTCGCGGTTACGGATAATCGTTATTATCCTTTGCTCCAATAGGTTAATATCGAATGGCTTGGTCAGGTAGTCATCGGCGCCCAAGCCTAAACCATGTAATTGCTCGGTTTTTTCAGAGAGACCGGTAAGTAAAATAATTGGAATGTGAGAGGTTTCATAAGTTGATTTCATTAGCTCACAAAGCATAAAGCCATTCATGTTGGGCATTACCACATCAGAAACAACCAAATCAGGAATTTGATTTTTAATGTATTTCCAGGCAACTTCCCCATCGGAAGCAGTCAGGATTTCAAATTTTTTATTGAGGGCGCTGCTGATAAAGTCACGTAAATCATCGTTATCGTCAACTATCAACACTTTCATTCCTTTTGAATTAACTTCATTTTCGATTGTCTCCGCGTTGGGAGAAAGTTCGTTGTCGACCTTATTTTGAATGCCGCCTGTTTCCAAAACAGGGTCAGGTTGACTGATTTGATCAGGCACTTCCCCTGAGGGCATCACCAGTTTAAAGGTTGAACCCATGTTTTCCTGGCTAATGCAAGAAATTTTTCCCCCATGCATGGCTGCATATTTTTTCACCAGTAGAAGCCCTATTCCAGAGCCAACCACCTTCGAATTGATTGCATTTTCACCACGATGAAATTCCTTGAAAAGAAGAGGTACTGCTTCGCGGCTAATCCCAATTCCATGGTCTTTAATCAATAGAGTCCAGCGGTTATCTTCACAGGTCAGGTCGATATGTACCTGACTTCCATCGAAGGAATACTTTACTGCATTGGAAACCAGATTGTCAACAATTTTTTCGATTTTAAGCTCGTCAAGCGTAGTGAGATAGGTTGGGCGGTTATAGGTGAAAACAAGATCGATATTCCTGCTCTTTGCCAACGATTCGAACATCAGTTTTCTATTTGTTATTAACTTTACCAGATCGACCACGGAAAGCAAGAGGCGCTCTTTTCCGACATCAATTTTCTGGAAGTCCATCAATTGAGTCACCACCGACGATAAGCGTTTGGCTTGTTCCAAGGCCAGGTGAAGGTAATTTTTGCCGGTTTCCGACAAATTGGTTTCTTGGCTCAGTTCCTCAATCGGGGCCTTGATCAAGGAAAGTGAATTTCTGATTTCATGAGAGGTGTTGGTAATAAACCGTACTTTTTCTTCTGCCTGCCGTTGTTTTACGATGCTGATATAATACCAAATAGTTGCATAAATAATGGATGAAACCAATAAAAAAGCCACAATCAGGAACCACCAGGTACCCCAAAAAGGGGGAGTCATTTTAATCGACAACGACCGCTCATCGAGAAGGTTAACCAATGAATTGTCGTACATCCGGATCCTCAGGAGGAGTTTTTTCCCGGGAAGGTTCGTATACGTCAGGATCCGATGGTTCCCCGGAGTGTTCCAATGGTCGTCGATGCCTTCCATCTTCCATGAAAACTTTGAGTCATAGTTTGCTCCAATAGGTAAAAGTTCGACTGCCAGATTTTTTTGGTTGTACTTCAGGGTAATACCCTCGAGTTTGTGAAGCGGTTGGGTTAATTTCAACGATGGAATTTTTCGGATCGAACGCCCTGAAACAGAAATGTCCTGGATGAATATTTTTCCACAAGGTTTGCCCTGCTTAATTGTTTGCGGATCGAAAAGCACAACCCCATTGTTTGTGCCCCAGGCCAATTTGCCACTCCGAAGTTTGCAAAAAGCTTTGCTGTTGAACGAAGAATTGGCCAAAGCCGGCACATACGAATAAACAATAATCTTTTTAGAAGGAAGCTCCAACTGACAAAGTCCGTTTTCAGTTCCCAGCCAAATCGAGTTTTCAGAATACCCTAAACTATTTACTGTATTCGAGGGCAATCCGTTTTCTGAAGTAAATTTTTCAAAGAAACCAGTTTTGGGGTCCAAACAATATAGGCCATCGCCACCAGTAGCAGTCCATATTTTTTCATCATACACCAAAATATCGTTTACCAAACAACTATCGACCAACACGGTTATGTCGCCCGTGGTTTTGTCAAGCTGGCACAAACCATACGAACATCCTACCAACATCAATTCATCCGAGAATTCGTAAATTACACTCACCGGTTGAGTTTCAAATTTTAAAAAGCGATTTTCATCGGGCAAATAACTCACTATTTCACAATTAATACCACCGATCCAAATCTCTCCCAATCGTCCCTTTCGGATATCGAAAATAAAATTGTTACTGATAGGAGAATTCTCCAAATGGGCAGCATAACGAGCCACTTGTTTCCCGCTGTTCCTATCGATGACGTATATACCTGAAGCATAAGTACCTGTCCAAATTTTCCCTTGATTGTCTTCACAAAGGGTGAGAAATACCTGAGCTTGTTCCTGTGAATTTTTGTAGAAATGGTCCCAGCTATTTTTAGCTCTACGCCAACAACTAATCCCGTTATTGGTCGCAAACCACAAATCGCCCCTACTGTCTTCAATGATGCTGTTCACGTAATTGTTCCCTAGGGAATTTACGTTGTTCACCTGATGGCGAATGTGGGTAATGTCTGAAGAAGACTGGTCAAAAAAAGAAACGCCTCCAGAAATGGTACAGACCCAAACACGTTCATTTTCAGAATCGTGATAAATATCGTATACCCCGTTCCCCTGCAAGGAATTCGGGTTATCGGCATCTTCCTTGAACACGGATAGGACCTGACCTGTAAGCCGGTTAATTTCCCAAATACCTTGGCCATCGATACCGATCAGTAGTTTTTTTTCTCCATTGGGTTCGATACACAAAATTGGTTGTCCGGGCAAATGGGGTGCGCCTGATGAATAAAGGATTTTTTTGCTGAAATCGAAATACGACAATCCACTCGAATTGCTTCCAATCCATAAACGGTTTTGCTCCCGATCAAAAAACAAACTTCGTGTTTGCAGCCTTGCTGTAAGTACTTCTTTATATAAAACTTTAATTTCCTGGCTTTTGACATTGAAAAGCTGAATTTCGTTTTGACAAACCGAAACTATATGGCTCAAATCGAACCATGCAATCGCATCGATACCCTTTTCCTCTTTCGAAATTTTTGTTATGGTTCCATCCTGATACTTAAAAAGCCCCACGGAAGTCGCAATCCAATAATTTTCAGCCGATTCAATTAACACCCCTGTAATACCCAAGTGTTGATTTTCAATGTATTTCCCCAAATCTACCTGCAAATCAAACTTATCGGCCACCAAATTATACTTGAAAAACTGTCCATTATTGGTAAAAGCAAGAAGAACCTCCTCTTTTTGG
>CAZSIK010000144.1:0-10725 GCA_964606515.1 uncultured Prolixibacteraceae bacterium | reverse complement strand
GCGCATGAAAGTGTCTGAATCTTTTGCTGATGAAGCGGCTCAAGCAGAATTCTATCAAAAAGTTTTTGGTGGAAAAGCTTTGAAAAGTGCGGTGAACGATTTAGCCGCAGTTGAAAACGAAATTCGGGGAAATTTATTGAAAGCTGGCGGTGGTGCATTTGTGCCCGAAAGCCCCGAGGCTTTTCTCGATATGGAAATTGTTTGCAAAATCATCATTGCAGCAGGTGGTATCCCAACCTATCCTTTCCTGGCCGACTTCGGCAACAAGGAGTTCACCGATTTCGAAGCCAATAAGGTGAAGACCTTGGAAATATTGAAACAGCGTGGTTTCGCATCCATCGAGTTCATCCCAACCCGCAATACCGCCGAGGTTTTAGAAGAATACACCAACTTCTTCTGGGATAACGGTTTTGTGGTAACTTTTGGTACCGAGCACAACACGCCCGCCATGGAACCCCTTGAGGTTTTTGTGCAAAAGAACAAGCCACTTTCTCAGCGAATGTTGGAAATCAACTACAAAAGCGCCTGCGTGGTCGCTGCCCATCAGGAGCTGGTTCGCCAGGGTAAAAAAGGCTACATCGATGCTAACGGTGTAGCCGATGTGCAAAACCGGGAGGAATATGTAAAAATGGGAAATGAAATAATAATGAAAACAGTAGAAGGCAATTGAAAGCAATTGAAGGCAATAGAAGACAATTGTTTTCCATTGCTTTCAACTGTTTTCAACTGTTTTCCTTTTTCCAATGACTAATGACTTTTTACTATGAGTGAAATTCAATCTTTAATCCAAATATCGCAGTTCTACGGAAAGAACAAATCCTTCGTCATTGCCGGAGGTGGTAACACCTCTTACAAAACCGACGATAAGCTGTGGGTGAAGGCTAGTGGTTTTGCCCTGGCAACCATCACCGAAGAAGGTTTTGCCGTGCTCGACCGCAAGAAACTGGCTGTGGTTTCGGAGAAGAGCTACAGCAGCGATCCTTTCGAGCGCGAACGCCAAATCAAGGACGATCTGGCCGATGCGACCCTTACCAAGGACAAACGCCCTAGTGTGGAAACTTCACTACACGACTGCATTAACTACAAATATGTTGTTCACCTTCACCCGACCCTGGTAAATGGCGTGATGTGTGGCAACGACGTGGAAAAGTATATTAAACCACTGTTTGGTGCCGATGCAATTTACATTCCCTATACCGATCCGGGCTACATTCTTTTTAAAGAAGTTGAAGCCAAGGTGAAAGATTTCAGGGTGAAAAAAGGTTTCGACCCGAAAGTGATTTTGCTGCAAAACCACGGCATCTTTGTAAGCGCCGATACCACGCAGGAAGTCATCGACATTTACGACGAAATCATTGCCAACATCGAAAAAGCAGTAAAAACACCAATAGATGAAACAGTACTTCCTGTTGCCGCCCATGTCACCCAGGTGGTTCCGGCTATTCGTGCCATCGTTTCTACCGACGGGTTGAAAACCATCAAAGTGACCAACTCGGCTTTGGTGGAGAAATTTAACTGTTGCGCCGAATCGTCTGCCAAAATCAGCATCCCCTTCTCGCCCGACATCATCGTTTATTGCAAGTCGAAATACCTTTATATCGACAACGTTGCAACACCCGAAAGCACCATTGCCCAATTCAAATCGAAGTTTGAAAGCTTTGTGGCCGAAAATGGCTATCAACCCAAAGTAGTGTTCATCAAAGGAATCGGAATGATATCGATTGGCGACAATGCCACGCAGGCCAACATCATCAAAGAGGTATTCGAAGATGCCATGAAAATTTCGTGGCTGAGTGAATCGTTTGGTGGTCAGCATTTCATGACACCGGCTCAGATCAACTTTATCGATACCTGGGAGGTAGAGAACTATCGTCGCAAAGTCTCTGCCGGAGCCTCTGCCGGACGAGTCGAAAACAAAATTTGCATCGTTACTGGTGCAGCACAAGGCTTTGGAGAAGGCATTGCCCGCATTATAAAAGAGAATGGCGGTAACATTGTTGTGGCCGATTTGAACGAAACCGTTGGCCTGGCAACTGTCGAATCGTTCAATACGATCAAAAACAGCAGTCGTGCCATTTTTATAAAAACCAACGTGGCCGAAATGGAATCGCTTGCCAACTTAATTCACCAAACCGTATGCGAATTCGGTGGGTTGGACGTACTGGTGAGCAATGCCGGAATCCTTCGTGCTGGCGGTTTGGACGAAATGACACCCGAAAGTTTCGACCTGGTAACCAAAATCAACTACAATGCCTATTTCTATTGTGTTAAAGCGGCCACTCCGGTGATGAAGCTTCAAAATAAATACAATAAAAACCTGTATGCCGATGTAATTCAGATCAATTCAAAATCGGGATTAGCAGGCAGCAAGAAGAATTTTGCATATGCCGGCGGTAAATTTGGCGGCATTGGTTTAACCCAGTCGTTTGCATTGGAACTTGCTCCCGATCGGATTAAGGTAAACTCCATTTGTCCGGGTAATTTTTACGAAGGTCCGCTATGGAGCGATCCGGTTAACGGCTTGTTTATCCAATATTTGAATGCAGGAAAAGTGCCCGGTGCAAAAACCATCGACGAGGTAAAAGCGTTTTACCTGGCACAGGTTCCACTGGGAAAAGGTTGTACACCCAAGGATGTAGCCAAAGCCGTTTTCTATGCCATCGATCAGGAAAACGAAACCGGGCAGGCCATTCCGGTAAGCGGGGGTCAAATTATGTTAAATTGACCCCAGGACTACCCCCCAGCCCCCTAAAGGGGGGGCTACCCCTAAATCCCCTAAAAGGGACTTGAGGAACTACAAAATTTGGAGTGACGTTCTTTGTAAATTGGCTATTTGAAATTGAAAATTTTTAATTAACCAATGTAGAATAACCAAAATCCAAATAATAAGCCCCAAAGGGGCGCAAGCATTAGCATAGGGCAACGCCCTTTGTATACAAAACGGGAAATAAACCACAGCCCTGAAAGGGCGCAATAAATAAATAAATAAATAAATAAATAAATAAATAATAAATGAACGATAATAACAATAACGCAGACCCTAAAAAGTCCCCTTTAGGGGATTTAGGGGTAGCCCCCCCTTTAGGGGGTTGGGGGGTGACCAGGGCGGTACGCCTCTATGGCAAAAAAGACCTTCGCCTCGAAGAGTTTGAGCTGCCAACCATCACCGCCGATGAAATTTTGGCGAAAGTAGTGTGCGACAGCCTTTGCATGTCGAGTTACAAAGCGGCCTCACAAGGTACCGACCATAAGCGTATTCCCGACGATGTAGCCGAAAACCCGATCATTATTGGTCATGAATTTGCCGGAGAAATCGTTGAGGTGGGCGAAAACTGGAAGCACAAGTTCAAACCGGGCATGAAGTATTCCATTCAGCCTGCCATTTATTATGAAGATGGTCCGGTGGGTGTGTTGAGCGCTCCAGGTTATTCCTATAAATATATTGGCGGTGATGCAACATATGTAATTATCCCCAAGGATGTGTTGGTTCAGGATTGTCTTTTAGCCTATGATGGGCCTGGCTACTACCCTGCATCATTGGCCGAACCCTTGAGCTGTGTTATTGGCGCCATGCATGCCAACTACCACACCACGCCAGGTTCATACGTGCACAAAATGGAAATTGTGGATGGTGGTAAAATGGCCATTCTTGCGGGCGTTGGTCCCATGGGACTGGCAGCCATCAACTACGTGATCAACCGTGAAGACCGCAAACCATCGCTTTGTGTAGTGACCGATATTGACCAAACCCGTTTGGACCGAGCGGCTGAAATTTTCCCGGTTGAATGGGCCAAATCGAAAGGCATCGAATTGGTTTATCTCAATACCAAAGGATTGGAAAATCCAGTACAAACCATGCGTGAAATGACTAACGGTTATGGTTACGACGATGTTTTCGTATTTGCACCGGTAGCGCCGGTCATTGAACAGGGTGATGCTTTGCTGGCCTTCGACGGTTGTATGAACTTCTTTGCAGGCCCCAGCGATCCAAGCCTTCAGGCAAAATTGAACTTTTACAATGTTCATTATGCATACACCCATATCGTGGGCACCTCGGGCGGCAATACCAACGATATGAATGAAGCACTCAGGATCATGAGCAAAGGCCTCGATCCCGCCGGGCTGATTACCCACATTGGTGGTTTGAATGCAGTAGCTGATGCCACTTTGCACCTGCCCGAAATTCCGGGAGGTAAGAAGTTGATTTATACTCATCTCGAAATGCCTCTAACCCCACTGACCGATTTTGCAGAACTGGGTAAAACCAAGCCCATGTTTGCTAAACTTGCCGGGCTGGTAGCTGCCAACAAAGGTCTTTGGAGCGTGGAAGCCGAAGAATTTCTGCTACAAAATTCAGATCAATTATAGACATAAAGATCAAAAAGAGATTACGGGATGTTGAGTAAAATCGGCATCCCTTTTTTATGGTTTTTTTTGACAGTTTATTTGCTGTTCAAATATTTTGACAGTATATTTTCTGTCAAAGTAAAATTTAATAGTAAAAACAGGGTCGAAATGAAACCAGGATGGGTTTTGTCCAAAATTAATAGTTTTTAATTTAATCCATTTCTTGTATCTTGTATGCCCAAATAGAAATCTTAAACCTTGAAAAATGAGTACAACACTTATTATTATCTTATCCGCCGTTGGCATTGTTCTAATCCTTATCGGTTTGTATAATAATCTGGTTCGGAAACGCAACGAAGTCGATAACGCCTTCGGGGGCATGGACGTACAATTGAAAAAGCGCTATGATTTGATTCCTAATATTGTGGCCACAGTGAAACAATATGCTACCCACGAAAAAGAATTGCTTACCCAAATTACCGAGATGCGGGCCAAAGCCACCAGCGGTAACCTTTCAGCCGACGAAAAGGTTGCGCTCGACAACCAAATTTCAACAGGGATGAAAAGCATTATGGTGGCTGTTGAGAATTATCCGGACCTGAAAGCAAACGAAAACTTTCTTAACCTGCAACATACGCTTAACGAAGTTGAGTCGCAAATTTCGGCTTCGCGACGAACCTACAACGCGGTTATTACTGACTACAACAATGCCATTCAAACCTTCCCGAGCAATATTTTGGCCGGAATGATGAACCTGAAACGGAAAGAAGTTTTTGTAATTCAAGAATTTGAACGACAAAATGTGAATGTGAAGAATTTATTTAACTAATATCCTTACATCACATGATTACAAAAGAAAGCCTGAGGTCTTTTTATGAAAGTGAATTACAAGAAAAACTCTCGGGTCTTGAAGGCTTGCGTAAAAGGGTAAGAAACAACCAACTGTGGATTGCTTTCTTGTTTCTTCTTGCAGTAGGGCTCTTTGCTTTACTATTGTTTTTATTTAATGACAAGGAGCCTGAACCGTATTGGTTTCTCATTTTATTGCCACCAATTATTGGCGCCTTTGTTGTAATTTATTTAAACAGCAAGAAAAAAAAATTATTCAAAGGCAAATATAAAAATGAAGTGGTTCATGAGATTGTCCGGGCCATTAATCCCGAATGGCAATATGAACCCGGACAATGCATCACCACTTCTGAATACGATCAAAGTCAATTATTTCAACACCCCTACGACCGGTATGCAGGCGATGACCTGATTTCCGGGGCCATTGAAAAAACCGATTTTCGTAGTTCCGAGCTTCACACCGAATACAAAACCGTTACCCACGACAAAGACGGCGGGACTCAGGAAACTTGGCACACAATATTCAGAGGTATTTTCCTGCATGCCGATTTTAACAAACACATCAAGGGAAAAACTTTTATAGAACCCGATACAGCCGAAAGTTTGTTCGGGAAATTCGGGCAAAAATTGCAAGCAAGCACCAAAGGACGCTTGGTAAAACTTGAAAATCCGGTATTTGAGAAACTCTTTGTAGTGTTTTCGACCGACCAAACCGAAGCCCGGTATATCCTGACCCCTGCCATTATGGAATCGATGGTGACCATTTATAAACAGTATAAACGGGATATGTTTGTATCATTTATCGGATCCAGGGTATATGTTGCCATGAGCTTTAACCAGGCCTTATTTGAACCCAAAATATGGCGGTCGCTTGTTTCATTTAAAGATGTTGAAATCATGTACGATTTAATGATGGTAAACGAAACCATCATCAGGGAAATGAATTTGAATACCAGGATTTGGACGAAAGAGTAATATCGGTTTACAGCATACTACCTTTTCCCTTGTACCAAATACCAATCGACCCACGAATCCAATTGCTTTACAGAATGGGGGCGCAGCAAAATTTCCCGTTTATGATCAAGCAAATAGAGGGTTGGTGTGGCAAATACATGGTATTTTTGTACCATCGGGCTTTCCCACTTTTTGTAATCACATAAGCTGATAAAAGGAAATACTCCGGCAAAACTGTTAAACATCTTCTCGTTTTCATCCAACGAAACAAAGATCACCTCTACACCCTGTGCTTTCCATTTTTGATAAAAGCCTTTAATTTGCGAAAGCTCTTGCGGGCATTGCGGGCACCAGCTTGCGCCAAAGACAAGTACCGTGTATTTACTGGTTAAACCGGAAAGCCTTTGCGGCATTGTTGAAACGCTATAAGCTGGTGCAAGAACCTTACCTTGAAAATCAAAATCGGGCGCTATTGTGCCTTTTTTCATGGCCCGATAGCTTTCGAGCTGGGCTGCAAAACTGTTGTTTATGGTACAGCTCTGTTCGTTGAGTAATTTAAACGCTAAATACTCCGATGCCCCGAACAAGCTGCGTTTTTCGAGAAATTTGAACAAGTATTCTGTTATTTCATTCAATTTCTGGTTATCTGATAAAAGATTTTCAACCAGAATATCGATGGAGGTATTCATTTCAATATAAACCGAATCCAGCGATCGCCCGCTGTTTTCGAGCAACCAAAAATGACTTTCGATGACATCGGCAAGCAAGCCGCTTTTGTACAACCGGTGATCGGTATAATCGATGCTCCGGAACGAAGCGATGGCAGCCGGGATTTCTTCGCTGCGGTATTGCGCTACAATAGAAACCGAACTTACCAATTTGCGAAGCGGCAAATAAAAACTTACATAAGTATCGGGATTTAACGTGGACAAAAACAACCGGTCTTCCGTTTTTATGCGTTGCTTTTCGGAGCTTATGGCTTGTTTGGGCGTTTCCTGTGCAGCATAAAACGGATCGTTTGCATATATTTTTTCAAGATAATCCCATGCGCTCAAGGCTTGCTCCCTTCGGGGATGCTCGTAGGCATATTGCCCAAAGAGTTGATTTTCTTTTCCTTCTACGATCTTGATGGTTTCAGGCATGCTTAAAACTTCACCTTTCAACTCTATGTTTTCATTAGCGAGCACGACAAAATAAGACTTGTTATCGGCAGCAGCCAAATACCCCATGCCCTTGTCCTTATCGGTATATTTTAATGTAAAAACGCCAGGGGCCGAAACCGTTGTGCTATCGATTTTATAAATTCCAAAGCCATCGAAACCAATGAGCTTAATTTGCTGACTGGCAAGTTGGGGAAATGTACCTGTAATTATATTTTGTGCACAGGCCAGTTGTGCGAAAAAGCACAAAAAAAATATTAAAAGTCTGAAAAGTTGGAAGTTCATAGGTTTAATTTAAAAAATTGAGCACTATACTGCCTTGATTATCTTATTAATATCAGGCAAACGAAGTTTGAAATAATCAGGTATTTTTTCTGTCATTAAAACAATTTCGCCTTTCTCAATCTGTAAAAGATTTGTATATATATCATTCTGTCTTGAGTTATCCACAAATAAAATATTGTCAAAGAATGAAAAATGCAAGTTTACGTTTTTGTATCCTGCTTTCCATTTTAAAGCAATTGTTTTATCATCGATGAAATGACCTTTAAATTCAGTACGGACTTGAATTCTGTGTCTGGCAATTTCTTGATTATCTAAACAAAAGAAAATCAAGTTTATTTGATACCCGTTTTCTCTAAATTTCTTCGCCCAATACAACGGGTGTGAATCAAAATTTGTTTCATAGCAATAATCCGCTTTATTCAATAAAGCCTTATCAATAGATGATTCAAAATCTGTTGTTGTTTGATCCTTGGCAAATTTTTCTCTCAGTTCACTATCTGGCAAGCTATTATAATTCTCAATAAAAATCCTGTCATAATCGAAAGAAGTTAATCCCTCGGGCAAAAATGAAGATGCAAATGTTGATTTTCCTGCGCCATTGCAACCTGCAATTATTACCAAATCAGGCATTTGATTTGAGTGCGCTTATTAGTTCACGGCTAAGCTTTCCTTCTTTTTTCCGGATCTGGAATAGTTCTTCTTTGGGAATTACCTGATTATTCAGAATATTTCTGGCTTTACTCATTTGTTGAGTAACTTTTATTCCTGTTATCAATTTATCTTTACACATGTTACAAAATTACAAATTATTCCATTAAAACGAATCAAATGAAATAAACTGTGCTGATCTTCTTTATTCAGTTTTATGTGTTGGGTTATTTTGTTTTTTTTCAATTCTTGAGTATTTGATATCACGAATAATATCGTCCGATGTACGATCATCCTCCCATGCACCGTATAGTCCTGTCAAATCAAAATCTAACTTCTTGTTTACCTGAATCGATTCTGATAGTTTATCAATTAACCGTTTTTTTGAAACATTATCAAGTTTGGTTAAGAATCCCAGGTACTTATCAATTGCTGTATTTGTTAATGCGAGACTCATAAAAACTTTTTTTACAAATATATGATTAATTTTTGGAATGGATATTTATAACGAATAGCTGCGCTATCCTTAGATTTCTATACCATCTGGGTTGTGTCGGGATCAGCCTAGCTGTTCAAATGCTCAAAAACCCGAAATCCGAACCGCCCATACTTCGCTGTGCTCAGTAACCAAAGGCGGTATTTGAACCAGACCATCCGCTGAAAAAGCGGAATGGCATGGTAAAGTGACAACCCTTGGACTACGCTCAGGGCTAATCCTTAATGCAACGGACAGAGCCCCCGAATGCCCGGAAATCATAGTCAGTATAGGCATCACTGTATTGGAAGTATAGGCGCTGTGAGATAATAGACCCTACGGTACTCGACCAATAGAAGCCATCTGATCCACCGTAGTCGAGCGAGCCACTGCTGCTGAGGCGGCGGCGTGCCATAGGCAACTTAAGCGGCGAGGCCAAGGCTCCGGAGGCATTATTGATACTCCAACTTTGACGTTCGGCTTCTAATTCGGCACCTGTTGGCAATCGGTAACCCATTGGACATGGGTTGTTCATACCGTTTACTCCTTGCCATAAACATGTGTTTTGCGGGCTTCTCCAGTCACCGGGTTGATTTGGAGCTATTATAAAGTTCCCATGCCCAGGGATATCGCTCGTGCTCAAAGTTGTTGTAGTAGGAGAGTTTCGTTTTTGGTGTCCATCGGCAGCACGGCCCCATTGGTATAAGTCGCCTAAAGCTACTGTATCGCCTAAACTGGTGGCAGCACGACTGGCGCCCAGATTACGGTCCATCCATGTTTTTCCGGTTACAGGATTTATTACCTCCACCACGACGGTTTGGGTGTCGCGTGGCCAGTCGGTGGTTGGTGGTGGGCATTCGGTGGTAAATGTTAATACTTCTCCATACGCCGTACCCTTTTTATTGGTGGCATAAGCCCTAACATAATAGGTAGTTACAGGCTTGAGTTCGGCAAGCTCACTCACCCAACTACCCGTGCCGGTGCCATTGTTGGCGTGCGAGTTTGCTATTGTTGGGTTGCCACTGGTATTCCAGCATACGCCGCGGGCTGTAATGGGTGCGCCACTATCGGAGGTGATGTTCCCACCACTGGTTGCGGTATTGTGAGTGATGTTGGTTATTTCTGATGTGGTTACGCTTGGAAGTGAGGCTTGTGTGCTTTCATCCTTAATGCAACGAACAGAATTTCCCTGAATACAAATCCAATAACTGATATTAGCATCAGAACTATTAGAAAAGTAAAGATAAGCGGCATTATCACCATTTAATGTACTTGACCAGTAATAACCGTCTGAGCCGCCGTTGTGTGGGCCATAATCATGAAAACGTGTGCCTGCCATCGGCATTTTCAATGGTGTATCAAACATCCCATCATGTAGACTACTGCCCCTGTTTTTCAGTTCTGCATCCAATTCAGAATATGTAGGAATACGATAACCACTTGGGCATGGATTATTAGTACCATCTACCCCCTGCCACAAACAAACTTTTTGTGTTGACCTCCAGTCAATATGCCCTGCCTCTGCTGAGATAAAATTACCATGATTAGGTTTATGCGTAGAACTTAACGTTGTAGCTAAAGGCGAATTGCGTTTTTGGTGTCCATCGGTAGCTCGGCCCCATTGGTAAAGGTCGCCAAAGGCTTCTTCATCGCTACGACTTAAAGCGGCACGGCTTGCGCCCAGGTTGCGGTCCATCCAGGTCCTGCCGGTTGCAGGACTGTATACATCAACAACTATGGTCACCGTGTCTCTTGTCAACGTGTCGATTATGTTTTCACAATTTGTTCTAAAAATTAATTCTTCGCCATATGAAGTACCAACACCGTTGGTGGCATAAGCCCTCACATAGTAGGTGGTTGTTGGTTCGAGTTCGGCAAGCTCACTCACCCAACTACTCGTGCCGATGCCTGTACTATCGTTGCTGTGCGTGTCGGAGATGGTCGGGTTGCCCGATGTATTCCAGCATATGCCGCGGGCAGTAATGCTTGCGCCCCCATCGGAAGTGA